>CAXBPN010000260.1:0-3415 GCA_963977515.1 uncultured Flavobacteriales bacterium | reverse complement strand
CTGCTGCTTGTTGGTGGTTAATTACCTTCCCGAACTTATAAAGTTTTGAAATGGGAATAAAAATATATTGAACAAGAATGTATGTTGCAATTGCAAAAAAAGAGTAGAAAATAACTGTTCTTCCGACGGTATTAAATTGAGCAAAATACTCAACCACAGTTAGTAACACAAATAAACCTAAAATAAGAGCAAGACTATAAATACCACCTTTTAACAAACGGTTTTTATAATACTTCCGGATAAAAGCATCAAGTTTTTGAATTAATATTTGATAATTATTACTCATTAAGTTTTAAAAACGATTTCGGATTAAGCTTATTGCGAACCTATAAAGTTCGTATTTTTTAAAATAACGTGATTACTTATTTTTTGGATTCATTTTTAATAACAAATCCATAATTTTTTGAGCTGATATTTTTGTGATACAATCACAATTTTCTCCTTTTGCACATTTTGCACAATTAGGGTCAAAAACTACTGCTTGAGCTTTTTCACCAATTGGACTCCATCTTCCTGGATGAATTGGTCTTCTTGAACTATACAAACCAATTGCATTAACACCTAAAGATGATGCAATATGAAGTGGACCAGTACTTGCCGCAATTAGTCCATCAACACTATTAATAAAAGAAATAAACTCATCTAAACTTAATTTTCCCAACAACGAAACAACGTTTGGTTGTGTTAATTCTAATTCATTACCGATGAGTTGTTTTTCAGCCTCCGTGCCTGAGATAAAGATTTTGAACTGACTTTGTGGTAAAATAGAAATTAGCTCTTGAAAGTTTTTTAAACCCCATTCTTTTGCACTTCCTTGAGATTTTGGGTGTAAAACCAAATTAAATCGGTTTGGATCAAGCAATTCTTTTAATTTTTCAGGAAGCTTACTTTTAACCTGAAAACCATAATATTTTGGGATTTCATCTCTATCAAAAATATGAGTAATTCCAATTGGACTTAGTAATTTTAAATTTAACTGTGCTTCGTGAAAATTGGATTTTTTTCTTGAAAAATAAACCTTTTTGTTACACGTAAAAACATGTGGAATTCGTCCTAATGTACCTATCCTATTTCTTATTTTAGCTTTTTTAGCAAGCTCTGCTACTTGTTTATTTGAGAAAACATGAATAATTGTGTCTGCTTCTATTTTTTTGAATTCTGCTAAAGGGTTTTCATTTTGTTGAATTTCATCCCAGTTTAAAAACTCATCAACATATTGTGAAAGTTCAATTATCGACTTTGTATAAGTTTTTCCTAAAAAAAAGATTTTGCAATCGGGGTATTTTTCCTTAATAATTCCCGCCATTGGCAAGGTTAATATTACATCTCCAATGCTGTCGGTTCTGCTAATTATTAATCTTTTGGGAATCATTTTTTTTGTTGCAACTGTTTAATTTTAGCGTATTTTAAGAATGTTGCATGACTAGAAATTATTGCAATAACAAACCCATAATACCCATCTAAAATTCCAAGTTTAAAAATATAATCTCTATAAAACTTAACAATAGGATTGAAAAAAATATTAAACAACGAGATTTTCTTCCCTTTTTTAAACGCCGCTTCTGCAGCAATATCTGTAAAATAGTTTACTTGAACTAAATGCTCAGCTATAGAGTAATAGCTATAATGTAAAATATCTTTATTAATATGTTTTATGTTGCTTGTGGTTAACTCATACCTATCATGAGGATTTTCCCCTTTCCATTCACCAAGTCTGCTATCCCAAAGTCTTAGTTTTTTATCAGGATACCAGCCACTGTGCTTTATCCATTTACCACAATAGTTGGTTAGGCGATTAAAACTATAACCATCAAATTGCCAATCGTTTTTTATCTTTTCAATTTCAGCAGCAAGTTCTGGTGTTAATGCTTCATCAGCATCTAATGATAAAATATAAGGATATTTAGCTCGTGTAATTGCCCAATTTTTTTGTTCAATGTGACCCTCAAATCCATGCTCAATAAATTGAGTTTTGTGTTTTAAACAAATTTCTTTGGTTTTGTCTGTCGAAAAAGAATCTACAACAACAATATCATCAGCAATATCAACAACAGAAGACAAACATCTATCAATATTTATTTCTTCGTTGTAAGTGATTATTACTACCGATAATTTTACCTGCATGATACAAAGTAACGAAATCTAAACTATTATTTATTGCTGTATTTCTTTAATGTAAAAGAAAAAGTTGAACCTACTTCTGGTGTGCTTCTAACATTAATTGTTTGTTTGTGAGCTTCGATAATGTGTTTTACAATTGAAAGCCCCAAACCAGAACCGCCTGCGTTCCTTGCTCGTCCTTTGTCGGTTCTGTAAAATCGTTCAAACAACCTTGCATGATGCTCTTCGGGAATCCCTTGACCATTATCAGAAACTTCAACCAAAATATGTTCATCCATATCAAAAAACTCTATTTTAGTTTCTCCCCCTTCTTTTCCGTATTTAAACGAGTTTACAATTAGGTTAACCAATACTTGATTAATTTTATCGTTATCCGCAAAAACAAAAACAGAAGGCTTGTCGGTGTGGTTTATTATTTTGGTTGTAATCTTTTTTTCTTGAGCCGTAATTTCAACAGAGTTTACAACCTCTTTTGTAAGCTCAATTAATTCTACTTTTTTAAGATTCATTTCAATAACTCCAGACTCTAGTTTTGTAATTTGATCTAAATCTTCAATAATAGCAATCATCCGCTCAACACTTTTGTTTGCTTTTGACAAGTAACTCGCATTAACTTTTTCATCATACAAACCGCCCTCTAAAAGAGTTAACAAGTACCCTTGAATATTAAATATTGGCGTTTTTAATTCATGAGAAACATTTCCTACAAACTCTCGTCGATAAGATTCCATATCTTTTAATCGCTCTATTTCTTGCTTGTTTGTTTTGTCCCACTCAATTACGTCTTCACGCACTTGGTTAAGAATGTCGGTATCTAAGCTTAAGTTTTTGAAGTCGCTGTTTTTGTTTCTCTTTAGGTTGTGTATTGTTCTATACACCAATTTTATCTTGGAGTAAATAAATTTTTCAATTGCTATTAAAAATCCAAAATATGACGAAAAAAACGCTGCTGGGTAAACACACCCTATTACCAAAAAGTTATACTTATCAGCGTAAGCCTGAGCCAACAAAACAATAATGGTAACAATTGTTGCTACTAAAAAAGAAATTCTAAGGGCTATCCCTTTGGGAGTAAGGTTGTTCACAACTGCAAAGGTAATTGATTTTTTATAACTAAAAGATTAAGCTTCAAACTTATAGCCGACTCCTTTAATTGTTTTAATGTATTGGTCACCAAGCTTTTCTCTTAATTTTCTTACATGAACATCAATTGTTCTGTCTCCCACAACAACTTCCCCTCCCCAAACACTGTCTAAAATTACTTCTCTGGTGAAAACCTTTCCTGGTTTTGATA
>CAXBPN010000259.1:0-3440 GCA_963977515.1 uncultured Flavobacteriales bacterium | reverse complement strand
TTGCAAAAATTGTTAGCTATGCTGATGCTGCACAAGCTCCAGAATGGTTTACTACTGCACCTTCTTTGGCTATTCCAAAAGCACTTAAAAAAGCAAACTTATCTACAAACGATATTGACTTTTGGGAATTAAATCAAGCTTTTGCTGTTGTTGGTATAGCAAACACTAAAGAATTAGGATTAAATCCTGCTAAAGTTGATGTAAATGGTGGAGCTGTCTCTTTAGGTCATCCACTTGGAAATTCAGGTTCTAGAATTATTGTTACGCTTATTAATGTGTTAAAACAAAATGGTGGTAAACTAGGTGGAGCTGGAATTTGTAATGGTGGTGGTGGTGCTTCTGCTATGATTATTGAGAATATTGATTAATAAATTTAGGTTATAACATTTTTTATTCTTCAATAAACTCAGAATGACAAAAGTAACTTTCAACCTTAAACTTTTAACTTTCAACTAATAGTGAAATACGGTATTTGCCATTTAAGTGTTGTTCCTTGTAGATTGGAACCATCCGATTCAAGCGAGATGGTAACACAACTATTATTTGGTGAAACTGTAAAAATATACGAAGAAAAAAGAGCCGATTGGCGAAAAATAAAAACTACACACGACAATTACGATTGTTGGGTGGATAAAAAACAAGTTATAGAAATTTCAGAAGAAGAGTTTAACGAATTAAACTCTTCTTCTTTTGTTTCAACTGATCTAGTCCACGTGATTAATAATAACATTACTGGAAAGTTAACTCCTATTGTTATTGGCAGTTCTTTACCCAACTTAAAAGACAATACAATTAAATTTGATTCTACTAAGTTTACATTTGACGGTAGTTTCACTCAAGCATCTTCTAGCCCTCAAAAAGGTAAAATAATTGAAAATGCATATATGTATCTCAATTCGCCTTACTTGTGGGGAGGTCGTTCACCTTTCGGTATAGATTGCTCAGGGCTTACACAAGTAGTTTATAAATTAATTGGTTTTAATTTACCCAGAGATGCTTCTCAACAAGCAAATATTGGTCAGACATTAAGTTTTGTTGAAGAATCAGAACCAGGTGATTTAGCTTTTTTTGACAACGATGAAGGTAATATTATTCATGTTGGAATTGTTTTAGAAAATAACAAAATAATTCACGCCTCTGGATGTGTTAGAGTTGATAAATTAGATCATCAAGGTATTTATAATGTTGACACTAATCGTTATTCACATCGATTAAGATTGATTAAAAAGATTCTATAATTAATAGTTCCAAATAACAGATACAGATTATTAAAGGATTTAAGTTATTAATTAAAACTGAACAACGATATCGTGTTCAGCTTTTTGATTTATACCGTTTTTTCCCTTTCAATTCTTAATTCTTTTTCCATTTATTATCGTTTCTTCAATTTGGTTGTGCCCAAAATAATAAGGAATGTGAGCTATAGAATTTATTTCTTTCGTAATAAATAGGTTCGCTTTTTTACCCACCGTAATACTCCCATGTGTTTTTTCTAATCCCATTGCATAAGCTGAATTTATTGTCGCTGCATTTATTGCTTGTTCAGGAGTTAATTTCATATTAATACAAGCCAATGACAATACAAAACACATATTTCCTGATGGAGTTGAACCTGGATTAAAATCGGTAGCTAAAGCAATAGGCAAACCTTTTTCAATTAACTGTTTTGCCGGAGCATAAGGTATTGTTAAGAAAAATGAACACGAAGGCAATAAGGTTGGCATTACCTCAGATTTTGACAAATCAGTAATATCTTGTTCAGTCATAACCTCTAAATGATCAACAGAAAGTGCTTTATTTTTTATCCCAACTTGGATCCCTCCTATTGAGGTAAATTGGTTTACATGGATTTTTGGTATTAATCCTATTCTTCGTCCAGCTTCTAAAATTTCGTTGGTTTCTTCAGGTGTGTAATAGTTCGTTTCGCAAAAAGTATCGATAAAATCGGCCAAATTTTCTTTTTCAATAATTGGCAACATTTCATTAATAATCATATCAATATAACCTCTCCTATTCTCTTTAAATTCAGCAGGAATAGCATGAGCTCCCAAAAAATTAGCTTTAATAGTCATTTCACAATTTTCTTTTAATCGCTTAATAACTCTTAGCATTTTTAGTTCAGCATCAAGTGTTAAACCATAACCACTTTTAATTTCTACAGCACCAGTTCCTGTTGCTTGTATTTCTTTAATTCTATTTAAAACTCCTTGATACAATTCTTCTTCTGAAGCATCTTGTAACTTTTTTGCAGAATTTAAAATTCCACCACCTTTAGCAGCAATTTCTTGATAGCTTAATCCTTTAATTCTATCTACAAATTCTTCTTCTCTAGTCTTAGCAAATACAATATGCGTATGCGAATCACACCAAGAAGGAAAAACTAGTTTCCCCGTTGCATCAATCACTTCTAAATCACTCCAATCAGTAATTCCTTCCCAATCTTTCATTTCGCCATAAGCAATAATAGTATCGTTTTCAATTGCCAGCCAAGCATTTTTTATCGTTGATAAATTTGCCATCTCTCTGCCTGACAATTTTCTAACATTGGCATCAAGAACTTGAACTAATTCTTTTATATTTTTAATTAAAATTTTACTCATATCCCAAAAGTACAAGATTAACAGCTAAATCTAATTATTTTTAAGGCTTGAATAGTTAAAATAATTTTCAACTAGATTATTATCTCATTTAGCTTAAGATTAGTTACTTTGTACATTATGGCAGGAAATACTTTCGGTACACTTTTTAGGTTAACTACTTTTGGCGAATCTCACGGTATCGCCTTAGGCGGAGTAATAGATGGATGTCCAGCAGGATTAGCTATAGATTTTGATTTTATTCAAAATGAATTAGACAAAAGAAAACCTGGGCAATCAAGAATTACAACCCAACGAAAAGAAGACGATAAAGTTGAATTTTTATCAGGTATTTTTGAAGGAAAAACAACAGGTACACCAATTGGATTTACCATTCACAACACCAACGAAAAATCGAAAGATTACGACCATATAAAAGATAGTTTTAGACCATCACACGCTGATTATACATACGAATCAAAATATGGACATAGAGACCATAGAGGTGGTGGAAGAAGTTCGGCAAGAGAAACTGCCTGTAGAGTGGTTGGTGGTGCAATTGCCAAACTTGTATTAAAACACTACAACATCAACATTAATGCTTATGTAACCCAAGCAGGCAAACTGAAGTTAGATAAACCTTATACTGCTTATAATTTAGAAAACACCTATAATAACCCAGCTCGTTGCCCAGATGAAAAGATGGCTCAAGAAATGTTTGATTACATTGATGAAATAAGAAAAGAAGGAGACACCATTGGAGGTATCACTACCTGTGTGGTAAAAGGGTGTCCTATTGGCTTAGGTTCTCCCGTTTTTGATAGATTGGAAGCTGATTTAGCTAAGGCAATGTTAAGTATAAAT
>CAXBPN010000258.1:0-3499 GCA_963977515.1 uncultured Flavobacteriales bacterium | reverse complement strand
GTAAATAGTAAAACAAAATATCTTAACTTTAAGTTATGGACTTTAAAAATGCCAAGAAATATATTTTAACTCGTCTAGAAAATGAGCTAAAGCCTAACCTCTATTACCATGGTATACATCACACAATTGATGTCTATGAAGCTTCAATAAAAATTGCTGAATTAGAAAGCTTATCACAAGAAGAAAAAATCATCATCAATACTGCTGCTTTATTTCATGATGCTGGTTTTATTTATCAGTATGAGAATAATGAAGAAGTTGCTGTGAAATTAACTCAACTTGTATTACCAAAATTCGGATATAACGAAAAGCAAGTAAAAGCAATTGGAGAAATTATACTAACTACACGTATTACTGCTCGTCCACAAAATTTGTTAGAAAAAATTATGTGTGATGCTGATTATGATTATTTAGGTCGTAATGACTTTTTTAAGATTGCAGAAACCCTTTATAAAGAATTAAATGAGTATGATTATAAATTCAGCTCTGATGAATGGAATGAAATTCAAGTTAAATTCCTAAAAAAACATGAATATTACACCCTATCTTCTTTAACACTTAGGCGTCCTAAAAAAATAGAATATTACGAACATTTAAAATCGTTAAAATAAAAACAGCCTTAAAGTCGAGACTTTAAGGCTGTTTTATTTTAATCTAATTCTTATTTATATACAATATACTCTACTTTATCAGATGAAATTATTATTCCATCAAATTTCAAACCTTCGTAATTAATATTGTTTTTAACAATTTTATTAAACGGTAAATGAATCTCTTCAACTGTCAATTTTCTTGCTTCAATAATTTTATATTGTTTACTTGGTACAGATAAAAAGTAAACATCTTTAGCAAATCCACTAACTAACCTACAAGAAGTTTCTTCATTGTTAACCTTATACTTCATCAATAATGCAGATTTTCCATCACGAGTCATAAGTGCATCGAAATCAGTAGTTGGTAAATCTTTAATAAATTGAGTTAACCTTCCTTCTACAGTTTTACTATTATTAATTTGTTCATCAGTTAAATCTACCCATTTTATGATGTCAAACTCCGTATTGATTAAAGACAATGCATAAACATCTTTGCCGTCAATATTCATAGGTTTAATAGCTTTTTGAGCCTGAGTTGAAATCATCGCAAAAAAAAGTATCCCTATTAAAATGTATTTTCTCATTATACTAAATGTTTATTATTAGTTAAAAATTGTAAGTGTTCCTTTTATAATCGTTGATTTTGCATCACCAACTTCTAAAACATAAAAATATGTTCCAGTGCTTAAATCAGTAGCACTCCAATCATTTTTGTAATTACTGCTTTCAAAAACTGATTTTCCCCATCTATTATAAACAACTAGCCTACTGTTATCATAGTTCTCTAAATATCTAAATACTAACTCATCGTTCATTTTATCACCATTAGGTGTTAACACATTCATTGGTTGAACTTCACATAATTTAACGGGTACTTCAACAGTAGCTGTATCTGTATTTAAACATTTATCGGTAACGTAAACATCTATTTCAACCAATCCTAAAGTAGATGTTGTGTATTGGATTGCTCCTCCTAACTCTCCGGTTTCCCATAAATAACTATATGGAGAAAACCCATCTAATACCCTTACAGAAAGGCCTGCATCTTCACCTGAACAAACAGAATCTAGATTAGGTGTTATTAATGTTATAGGTGTATAAGGTGCAAAAGTTACTTCAACAGTATCTAAGGCATGTAAGTTACATGCGTCTGTTATATCTAAATAAAATGTGGTTGGAGAATTAACTGTAGTTTGAAACAAACTGTCAGAACTAGTACCTCCCCCAGACCATTGGAACGAATATGGTTGAGTTCCATTTTGGACAATAGAGTACAAATCAAGATTATAATTAATACCTAAACATTCTAAGATTGTATCATTGGTTGTAGATACAATTTCTACAGGAGTATAATCTACAATAACATTAATAGTATCTATATCTGTACTAGCATTACATAGATTGGTAGCAGTAACATAATAAGTAATTGTAGCTGCAGGGTTTACAGAAATTATTGAAGTACTCCCTCCATTAGACCAACTATAATCATAGATACTAATACTATCTGTTGGAAATGCTTCTAAGGAAATTGTTTGTCCTGCACAATATAAAGTTGTATCTCCCGAAGTGGATATACTTGCTTGGTTATTATCAACATAAATATTTACAGTATCTACGGTAGTAACCAAGTTACAACTATCAGTAACATAGACATAATAGGTACTGGATAATAAACCAGAAACAGTTAGAGAACTTGCTCCGCTGATAACATCTGTTTGAATAGTGTCATTTGTAGAGTCAACCCAATTATAAGTGAAAGGAGCTACAGCTCCAAAAGCTTCTGCATTTATAGTAACGTTTGGCGATACACAAATAGAAGTATCCTGTGCAACGACAACTAAATTAGGTACATCTAATATTATAAATGATCCTTCAGTATAAGTCGTATCTCCACAAGCATTAATCGTAGTATATGAAATTGTAACAGTATCCTGCCCAAAATCATCAGGCCCATCAATAAAAGGATTAATAACAATTGCAACTGAATCTACACCTACAGGAAATGTAACGCTATCTGGAATAAATGCATAATCACCATTTACGCCACCATTTACAGCATCTCCTCCGATTCCGAAATGCACTGTTAAACTATCGGTTACATCCGCTCTTATAAAACTAATAACAGCTTCACTACATCCTTCAATTACTACAGGCATTCCATTCAAAATGTCTAAAGTAGGTACCCCTATATCTATTATAATGTCATTTGAAGAAAAACTTCCCCCCTCCAAAAATACGCCTGAATTGTATTGGTCATCCCCTCCATCTGCAATCGCAATTTTAATGTGATAGGTTTGATTACATTGCACTTGAGCCTGAGCTACTAAAGAGACAGTCAATCCATCATATTGAATATATTGAGGATCACTATTAAAAGGTGCATTAGAACCATTACCATTATTATTATAAAAACCTGAATTGGTATTTGCATTTACATCTTCAATTGATACAGCTGTATTCGTACCGGGAAGTTTTGCCAAATTAATTGAATTATTGGAATATGGTCCACTAATACCAGGTCCGCTTAGAAAAAAACCAAATGCGTCATTCCAACCAAAACCAACAAACTCCATATATTCCTCAGAACCAAACACATAATTGAATCGAATACTATCTCCAGAAGGTACGAAATCAAACTCTAAAACGGCAGCGTCTTTCATCGATACTCCTGATAAAGATTGTAAATCGCCATCATTAGCACCTCCGTAAGCTTCATAATTACTTCCATCGTTATTATTTGGGCCGATAGCACTTGTCACAGCACCAGTAGAAAGAGTTAGACCACTAACCAAACCTACATTTGCATTTTGACTATCAAAATCACCTATTTGGCTAGATTGACCTAAAAAAGTAACATTAGAAACTGTTACACCATTACCTACTAATACATTTTGCACATATTGAGT
>CAXBPN010000257.1:0-3504 GCA_963977515.1 uncultured Flavobacteriales bacterium | reverse complement strand
AACGATTTTGGTTCTATAATGATTGAAGAAAATGTAGTTTCAGCTGCTGGAGCACCTCACCGATTTACAGCTGATGGTATTCAGCAAGCAATTAGAGAGGCTGGTTTTGACCCACAATTAAGAACGCAAGAATATGAAGAAAGAGAGTTACCTAAAGATATGGTTCAACAGGTAATTAATTATTAAATCATTTAACCAAAGGGTGATAGCTAATTTTTAAAAAGCTTAACTTTAGAGGTTACTTTATGAAAAGATTATTTTATATACTGCTTTTTATTGTTTCACTACCTGCGTTTGCAACACACAACAGGGCAGGAGAAATTACCTATAAACACATATCGGGTTTTACTTATGAGATAACAGTTGTTACTTATGTAAAAGAATCAAGTCCCGCTGAACGACCTAATTTAGAAATATTTTGGGGAGACGGAACATCATTAGATTCAATTCCTAGAATATTGTCTGTTTCTTTGGGTAATGATATTGAAAAAAACATTTATCAAGATTTGCATACTTATCCAGGAGCAAGCCCGCTTCCATATACGATTCATATTGAAGACCCTAATAGAAATGCAGGTGTAATTAATGTGCCGAATTCAGTAAATATTGTTTTTTATCTAGAATCAAAATTATATGTTAATCCTTTTTTAGGGGTAAATAATTCCCCACAATTATTAAACCCGCCAATAGATAATGCTTGCGTTGGAAAACTTTATGTTCATAATCCTGGAGCTTATGATGCTGATGGAGATAGTTTGTATTATTCATTACAACCGAGTTTACAAACAGGCGGTCAACCAATACCGGGGTATGTGTTTCCCCAAGCATCTTCTTCTTTATCTGTAAATGGAATTACAGGGGATTTAATATGGGATTCACCAACTCAGTTAGGAGAATATAATGTAGCAATATTAATTGAAGAGTTTAGAGGTGGGATTAAAATAGGAACTGTATTAAGAGATATACAAATTACAGTTGCAGACTGTAGTAATAACCCACCTGTAATTACTGGAACACAAGACACCTGTATCGTTGTTGGCGATACATTGAATATGCTATTTAATGCTTCAGATATTGACGGAAATAACGTTGTGTTTTCTGCTACTGGCGGGCCATTGTTTTCAGGAGTAAATGCAGCAAGTTTTAATACAACGGCTATTTCAAGCAATGTTGATGGTAATCTATATTGGGTTCCACAATGTTCTGAAATTCAAAAGGGTAAATATTTAGTGTCGTTTAAAGCAACAGACGATGGAGACCCAAATCTTGTTGATTTTCATTCCTTATTTGTAAGGGTAATTGCTCCTGAACCAAAAAATTTATCTTCTAATGTTTTAACTAATGCCATAAGTTTAAAATGGGATAAAACAGGTTGTAGTCAGGCAGTTAAATATAAGGTATATAGAAGGCAAGGGGCTTCAGGTTGGACGCCAGCCTACTGTGAAACAGGTATTCCTGCATTTACTGGTTTTCAATTAATTGGCGAAACAAGTTCGGTAAACGACACAACTTACATAGATAATAATAATGGACAAGGGTTAATTTCTGGAACAACCTATTGTTATCGAGTTATTGCTGTTTATCCTGATGGGTCGGAAAGTCGAGCTTCTGATGAAGTTTGTAATCAACTTATAAAAGATGTACCGATTATCACGAATGTGAGTATAAACTCCACCTCAACAACTACTGGTCAAATTTATGTAGCTTGGTCGAAACCAACAGAACATGATACAGCAGTTTTTAAAGGTCCTTATCGTTATTTAGTTTATAGAGGTACTAATTCTAATGCATTGGTATTAATAGATTCAACAGCAACGATTAATGACACTACTTATACTGATAACAATTTAAACACAAAAAACAATCAATATTTTTATCGAGTTGACATTTATAATTTAACTGGGGGAACTAGGGATTTAATGGGAAAATCTACTGTTGCTTCATCGGTTTATTTAAATTTAAGTCCATCTGACAATCAAATAACGTTAGCTTGGAATGAAAATGTGCCTTGGACAAATACCCAGCATATAATTTATAAATACAATCCTTCAACATTGGTTTTTGATTCAATAAATATAACTTCTAATTCGAATTATATAGATACAGGATTGGTAAATGGTAGCACGTATTGTTATAAAGTTAAAAGTTTTGGAGGCTACTCATCATCAGGTTTAATTTATCCAATACTTAATTTTTCTCAAGAGAATTGTGCAGAACCTGTTGATAATGTATTGCCTTGCGAACCAAGACTAACAATAGCTGCAAACTGTGAATTACAAGAAAACGTACTAAGTTGGGAATCTTTTTATGGAGAATGTGATAATGACGTATTGTCTTATAATATTTATAAAAAAGATTCTATTGATGGCGAATATTATTTAGTTACTTCAATAAATAATGGAACAGATTCTACTTTTTTACACAATAACATAAGCTCAATTGCTGGGTGTTATACTATTGAGGCATTAGACTCTGTGGGTAATAAAAGTATAATTACCGATACTGTTTGTGTGGAGAACTGTCCGAAATATGAGCTGCCAAATGTTTTTACTCCGGGGAGTGATGGTTTTAACGATTTCTTTAAGCCATTTCCTTACCAATATGTAAAGTCAGTTGATATTAAAATTTACAACCGTTGGGGCAATTTAGTGTTTGAAACCACAGACCTAGATATTCTTTGGGATGGGAAAAACCAAAAAAATAGTAAACCTTGTTCTGATGGCACTTATTTTTACGTGTGTACAGTTCATGAAATTTATTTAAAAGGAACGCAACCAAGGGTGTTAAAAGGATTTATTCAATTATTGAGCAATAAAGGCTCATCAAATAATTTTTAGAATGTTTACAGGAATAATAGAAGGTTTAGGAGAGTTAAAAAAGATTGAAAAAGAAGGAGATAATATTCATTTTACATTTAGTTGTGATTTTACTAACGAATTAAAAATTGACCAAAGTTTAGCACACAATGGCGTATGTTTAACTGTTGTTGGTATTCATGAAGGTGAATATACGGTTACAGCTATTAAAGAAACATTACTAAAAACAAACTTAGGTGATTTAGTTGTTGGTTCTCATGTAAATTTAGAAAGAGCAATGGCCGCAAATGGCAGATTTGATGGGCATGTAGTTCAAGGGCATGTTGACCAAACGGCTATTTGCAAAAACGTTACAGAAGAAAATGGAAGTTGGATGTTTACTTTTGAATATGAATCAAAAGGAAATGTAACCGTTGAAAAAGGGTCAATTACAATTAATGGAGTTAGCTTAACGGTTGTTAACTCTATCCAAAATCAATTTTCAGTTTGTATTATTCCTTACACTAAAGAGCATACCACTTTTAAAGACATAAAAGTAGGAAGTCAAATTAATCTTGAGTTTGATATTATTGGGAAGTATGTTGCAAGATTGATGAAGTATAATAGTTAATCCTATTTTAATCTAAAATAGGAGTTTACCCTGATCATTCTCTTTAGAAAAACTTAGATTATTGTTTTATTACTTTCT
>CAXBPN010000256.1:0-3523 GCA_963977515.1 uncultured Flavobacteriales bacterium | reverse complement strand
AACCTTTGGTGCAGATAGCTTTTCATATTTTGTTTCAATTTCTTCTCGTTTTGCAGAAGGTTCAGAGGCTTCTTTAGTCTTCTCTACTGTTTTTTCAACCGCTTTTGGCTCTTCTTTTTTCGGAGCTTCAACTTTTGGTTCTTCTTTTGGTTTTGCTTTTTTGTCTGGGCGAGTTTTTAGATTTAAAATGGATAAGTCTATTTTACCTACTACTTTAATTTCTTCATCTTTAGCTTTTTCTTCAGCAACTTCTAAGGGTTTAGTTTCTTCCTTTTTTGGTTCAACTACAGGAGCGACTTCTTCTATAGAAATAGTCTCTTTTTCTGTACCTATAGAAACTTTTTTAGATTCTTCTTTCGCACTTTTTTCTGATTGAAATTCGGTAACTAAAATATTATAAGTCCCTCCATCAATCTTAGTGTTTGGGTTACTTTCAATCTGCACACCTTTTGATGATAGAAACTCAACCAAAGTATTAATTCCTACATTAAACTCTCTGGCTACTTTACTTAACCTTTTTACTGTTGCTCCTTCAGACATTTTTTTACACCTCTTTTTTTTAATATCTACGATATTACTTTGGTTTTTCCTGTTATTTGTTTAAGATGAACTACTAATGTAATAATTTCAAATCAAAATTACTACTACCCTTCAAATTCTTCTCTAAGGATATTCATTACATCTTCAACTGTTTCAATTTCTAAATCAGTTCTGCGAACCAATTCCTCAACCGATTGTTCTAATACGCTTTTTGCAGAATCACATCCAACTGATTTTAATTCAGCAATTACCCATGCTTCTATTTCATCGGCAAATTCATCTAATGCTACATCATCTGCATCATCATCTACATCTCTGTAAACATCTATTTCAAAACCTACTAATTTACCGGCTAACTTAATGTTAAATCCGCCTTTACCAATTGCTAAAGAAACTTGATCTGGTTTCAAGAAAACCTCAGCTCTATTGTTTTCTCTATCTAATTTAATAGCAGTAATTTTTGCTGGACTTAATGAACGTTGAATATAAAGTTCAGTATTTCCTGTGTAGTTAATTACATCAATATTTTCATTTCTCAACTCTCTCACTATACCATGTATTCTCGCACCTTTCATCCCTACACATGCTCCTACTGGATCAATTCTATCATCATAAGATTCAACAGCAACTTTTGCTCTTTCTCCTGGCTCTCTAACAATATTCTTAATCGTAATTAATCCATCATAAATCTCCGGTACTTCTAATTCAAATAAACGCTCTAAGAATAATGGAGAAGTTCTAGATAAGATAATCAACGGCTTATTGTTTTTCATTTCTACACGAACTACAACAGCTCTTACAGTATCTCCTTTCTTAAATCTATCGCTATTAATTTGTTCCGTTTTCGGTAAAATTAACTCATTATCTTCATCATCAAGGATTAAAATTTCACGTTTCCAAACTTGATAAACTTCACCAGTAATTAAATCACCAACTCTGTCTTTATATTGTTTGTAAATGTTGTCTTTCTCTAATTCCAACACTTTAGACATTAAATTCTGACGTAATGACAATACTGCTCTACGACCAAAATCTTCCATTTTCACTTCTTCCGAAACTTCTTCTCCAATTTCGAAATCAGGTTCAATTTTAATGGCATCTTTGTATGCAATTTCTTTATTATCATCTTCTACTTCACCATCTGGAACAATTTCTCTGTTTCTCCAAATTTCTAAATCTCCCTTATCAACATTCACAATAAAGTCAAAGTTGTCATCATCACCAAATCTTTTTTTAATGGTACTTCTAAAAACGCTTTCAAGAATACTCATTAAAGTTGCTCTATCTATGTCTTTAAATTCTTTAAATTCCTGAAACGAATCTATTAAGCTTAAACTTTCCATATCAAATTTATTTAAACGATATTATTATTGTTGTTTCTTTTATATTAGTAAACGGTATTGTTTCTTGTTCTGTAATTGTTTCTTTTTTCTTTTTTCCTTCAATTTTTTGTTTAAAAGAATATTCAAGTACTATCTTTTCTGAATCGACTTGCACTAACATTCCTTTTATAACATTTCCTTCAACAGGAACAACCTTAACTTCTCTACCAATATTTTTCTCATATTGTTGAAAAACTTTAAAAGGTTTATCCAAACCTGGCGAAGAAACATGTAATTCAAAATCTTCTTCTTCTCTATCTAAATTATGTTCAATTTGTCTGCTAAAATCAACACAGTCTTTAATTGTAACACCCTCTGGCCCATCCAATTCAATATTAATATTATTGCCAGGCAATATATCTATATCAACTAAAAACAATTCTTCGTCTTTTAGTCTATCTTCTATCAAGGTTAATATTTGCTCTTTTGAAATCATTCTTTTTAATAAAAAGAGGGGACGTTAGTCCCCTCTTTACTCTATCTTTTATTGTTTCTGATGCAAAAATAATAATTTATTACTAATACTACAACAAATTCTTATTTATCTTCAACAACTTCAAATTTAACAGTAGCATCCACATCTTTGTGTAATCTAATGTCTGCTTCATAAGCTCCAAGGTTTTTAATAGGTTCTCCTTTAATTTTGATGTATTTTCTATCAACAGTAAACCCTAATTTCTCAATAGCTTCAGCCAATTGAATAGTATTAATAGAACCAAAGATTTTACCTTTTTCTCCAGCTTTAGCACCAACTTGAACAACCATTTCTTTTAATGCGTTTGCTGTTTTTTCAGCTTCAGCTTTAACTTTTTTATCTTTAACAGCTCTTTGTTTTAGGTTTTCCTCAAGTACTTTAAGTGCTGATTTGGTAGCTAAGCTTGCTACTCCTTTAGGAATTAAAAAATTTCTTCCGTAGCCATTTTTAACATCAACTACTTCGTCTTTAAATCCTAAATTTTCTATATTTTCTTTTAATATAATTTTCATCTTATAGCCTCCTAATTATTTTAACATATCAGCTACATAAGGCATTAACGCCAAATGTCTAGCTCTCTTAATTGCTTGACCAACTTTTCTTTGGTACTTTAAAGATGTCCCAGTAATTCTTCTTGGTAAAACTTTACCTTGTTCGTTTACAAACTGAAGTAAAAACTTTTCGTCTTTATAGTCAATATATTTGATTTTATTTTTCTTAAATCTACAGTATTTCTCTCTGTCTAATTCAATATTAGGAGGAGTAAGATATCTTATTTCTGAAGTATTTTCTGACATAACTTAAATTTTTAGGGATTAAAATTATTTTGAATTTCTTTTTGGTCTTGATTCTGCAAAAGCAATTGCATGTTTATCCATAGATACAGTTAAGAAACGCATTACTTTTTCGTCTCTTTTTAAACCTAATTCATAATCTGCAATTATTTCACCTTCAGCCTCAAATTCAAATAAGTGGTAAAATCCGGTTGATTTTTTTTGGATAGGATAAGCTAACTTACGTAGCCCCCAATCTTCTTCGTGCAAAATTTTTGCACCAGCTTCTTTAAGCTTGTTCTTCATTGTTCCTACTGCTTCCTTTACCTGTTCACCAGATAAAACGGGAGTTA
>CAXBPN010000255.1:0-3535 GCA_963977515.1 uncultured Flavobacteriales bacterium | reverse complement strand
TCTAGTTGAGCTAAAACTTCAGCAGTATCTCGCATTTGAGGGATTGCCTTTGGAGAAACAAAGCTCCCAAAATCAATTGTATCGAAACCAACTTTTAATAATTGGTTAATGTAGTTTGCCTTGATATTAGTTGGAATAAAATCGTGTAAACCTTGCATTGCATCACGTGGGCATTCAATTATCTTAACCATATTGTTTTTTTATTACCACATAGTAATATAGTTATTGTTGTACAAAAAAGGAAATAGTAAAAAATAGACTTTTCGTTTTTGACGAAACTATGTAAAACTATATGAAAATCTAAGTACATTGACTATGTGGTTAATTTTTTAATAATAGCTTTGTTAATATCCTTAATTAAACCAGGTCCTTCATAAATAAAACCTGTATAAATTTGAACCAAATCAGCTCCAGCTTCTAATTTTTCAATAGCATCTTTTGCAGAATGAATTCCTCCAACACCAATTATAGGGAAAGCTTTATTTGATTTTTCTGAAAGGTATTTTATAACTCGTGTTGAAGTTGCATTAACTGGTTTGCCACTCAAGCCACCGTTAGCAATTTCTTCTATTCTTTTTTTATCGGTTTTTAACCCTTCTCTTGATGTTGTGGTATTAGTTGCAATAATTCCGTCAATTTTAGTTTGTGCAACAATTTCTATTACTTCATCTAATTGAGAGTTGTTTAAGTCTGGAGCAATTTTAAGTAGTATTGGTTTCGGTTTGCTTTTAGAGGCGTTTATCTTTTTTAATTCTCCTAATAAAGAGAGTAGGAAAGGAGTATCTTGTAGTTTGGTTAAATCTTTAACATTTGGACAACTTACATTTACAACAAAATAATCAACATAATCGTGCAAAGTATTAAAGTTGAATACATAATCTTCTAAAGCAGATTCGTTTGGTGTAGCTGTGTTTTTACCAATGTTTCCACCAATAATAATGTTTGTTTTTCTATTTTTTAATCGTTTTATTGCATCCTCAGCACCAAGATTATTAAATCCCATTCTGTTTATCAAACCTTCATCTTCGGGTATTCTAAATAAACGTGGTTTAGGGTTTCCTATTTGCCCTTTTGGGGTAAGCGTTCCTATTTCTATAAAACCAAAGCCTAAATTGCTTAATTCATTAAACCAACGAGCATCCTTGTCAAAGCCAGCAGCTAAACCAACAGGGTTTTTAAATTTTAAGCCAAATAATTCTCTTTCTAATTTAGGATGTTTATAATCAAACATTGCTTTTAGTAAAGCAGAACCTCCAGGAATTTTAGTTAAAAATGTTAAGCAATCCGTAGCAAAATAATGAGCCTTTTCGGGATCCATCATAAATAATAATGGTTTAATTAACAGCTTATACATATTTAACTTAAAGTTTATGCAAAAGTAACAATACTTTAATTTTTTTATGGATTTATCATATCTATAATTATATTTAAGGCGTTTTTATTTAAACAATGGGTAAGAGAGAATTATATTCAGCCACAATCACCTTTGATTCTAGTCATGTTTTGACTGTTACATTTAAAAATGATGTAGAGGTTGACTTAGAAGAAATGATTAAATTAGTTGATGTCTCTCTAGAAATAGTTAATGGCACTCCTTTTTACTTGTTGGTTGATGCAAGAAATATTTTGAGCACTATAAATCATGACGCTAGAGAGTATATTACAAAGCATAAAGAATATGGGAGGTTAAATATCGCTCAAGCAATTATAGTCAACAATATGCCGATTAAAATTCTAGCTAACTTTTACATGAAATTTTACAAACAACCTAATCCTGTTAAAATGTTTGGAGATATTTTAGAGGGTAGGACATGGCTCTTGTCTCAACAAATTAGGTAGGTTTTGTTTTAATCAAAAACTGAAGCCTTAAAATTTCTAGCATTTTCTTTTTATCTTTTAAATTAACTTTTTGAGCCACTTTAGCATAAATTGGTTTTGTATGTTTTTTAATCAATACTAGAGCTTCGTTTAACTTTTTACCAATAAGTTTTTGATAGATAAGTAGCAGTATATTAAAGACTCTTAACATCCATGGAGGAGTGAGTTCTGTTATTTTTTTGTCAAAATCAGTATCAATCTCCTTTTCCTTTATCGAGCTATTGACTTTATACTCTAAGTGAGAATTTTCATCTTTAAATAAAGGGTTAAATACGTTGTAAGATATATTCAGTACCTTTTCTAAGGTAACATCTACTTTATTAAGTTTTTTGTTACTTGAATTTAAGTTTTGTTTATTGTTTTTTAAACTCAAATAATATTTTTTTGAAGAAGTATAGTTGATATTTTTCTGATAGTTTCTCATAGCTATTCGTATTGGTTATGACAAATTAACTAGCAATATCAATAACTATTGTTCCGTTTAAGTTTAAGTTTTACTTGAATTTATATTTAAGTTTATTTATTTTTGCTTAACTTAAATTTAAGTTTTATATTTAAGCTGATTATATTTTTTTATGATAAAGCGATATTCTTTTTTAAACCACCCTTTTTACTTTGTGTTAGCTAATGCAAGTCAAATGGTTGTGGGCATAGAGAAGGCTGTTGCCCTATTTTATAATCAAACCACAAAACAACTTGAAGTACTTGAATTTTCTGATAAATTAGAACATTTAGCCATTGATGATGTTGCTTACATTAACGATTTAAGAAAAGCTAAAGAAAAATACAACTGGATAAATCAAAGCCAAGTACCTTTTGAAACTTCTAAAGCTGAATTTGGACAACTTACATTTGATGATGAAAAGAACAACTCTGTTTTAGAGTTAAGATTTAAAAGCAAGTATGATAATCGGTACGATGTATTGTATTTGTTCTTTAAATCAAATATTGGAAATTTTAAGCTAGCAAGTATTGATGAGGCTATGGCTGTGGCTGTAAAAGAAGTTATTCAACGATTGTTGCATCAGCAAATAAGCTTAATTATATACGAAAACGAGTTGAATTCTACTATTCACGACAAAATTTCAACATCTTTCAATCATGTTGATTTACAGGTGGAAGTAGAGCGAATTAAAAAAGAAAAATTTAGTCAGTCTAAATCTATTTTCAATTACATCCTCAATAAATTAATTCATAAAGAATCTTTTGAAATGGTATTATCTAATAGTGCTATCGAAAAATTACTGTCTTTAAATATAGAGTTAGAGCATATTGAGCAGGTTTTGTTGGAGAGCATAGAGGTAATAGTGAACAAACATAAGTTGTTTAACTTTTATGAAATAACAGCTAAAGACATCTTAATCAACTCAACTATTGGAGAAAATAATACTGTCTCAATAAAGCAAGAACAGTTAATTAAAACAGCACAATTTTTAGATAAGTATGAAACTGCTGCGAAACTCTTGATTTCTAAAAATGAAAAAATAACGGGTTTAAATATTGGAAGTAACTGTTCTCCAGAGGTTTCTCCAGCAGCAATTTCAGATGTTTTAAAGAAGCACAACAAGAAAATAGCAGTACTACTAAGTACTTATCCAAATAAATGGACAACTATAAGAAAGGAGTTTAAGCCTTTAAGAAATATAGTTGAAAAGCA
>CAXBPN010000254.1:0-3557 GCA_963977515.1 uncultured Flavobacteriales bacterium | reverse complement strand
AGATGTCTAAAAAAGGACCATTAAAAGATGTAATTGATCAATTACTAAGAGCTTACGGCTATCAAGACCAGTTAGATGAAATTGAGTTGTTAAAAGCTTATGATGAAGTGGTGGGAACTGTTTTTGTAAAACATACCAAAGAAGTTTATTTTAAAAATAAAACCTTGTATATAAAACTCGATTCGGCAGCTTTAAAACAAGAGTTGAGCTATGCCAAAGAAACCATAAAGCTAAAGCTAAACCAAATGATGGGAAAAAGAATAGTTGAAGAAATTAATATCAAATAATTGAGTCCGATAAAAAACATACAATTAAGTTTAGGCAAGTTTAAGCTTAAAAGCGAGAAGAAAAAACTGAAACGAAAAGTTAAAGCCTTTAACTTGGAAAAAGCTTCAACTGTTGGTGTTATTTATAATGCAACCAATAGAAATGATTACGAATTAGCGAAAAAATTTGTTCAGTATTTAAAAGAAGAACGTAAAGATGTGTTGGCTTTAGGTTATATCAATTCTAAAAATTCGGATGATGTTGTAAAACCACATTTAAATTATCAGTTTTTTGATAACAACAATATCTCTAAAATTAAAGTGCCAACAGGATTGGATGCTACAAATTTTATAACAAGCAACTTCAGTATTTTAATAGATTTAAACACTGAAGATTGTTTTCCAATAGAATACATCACAACGCTATCGAGAGCTAAATTTAAAGTTGGTGCAGCAGGTAATTATCGTAACGAAGAATGTGACTTAACCATTGATATTAGTCAAAACAACAATTTAGATTACTTAATTATTCAAATTAAGCACTATCTAAAAATGATTCAGACAGGGTAGTTTTTTGTTAGTTTACAAATGCTTATATTTAATGTGTCTTTTTAATAGATATTATAAAGAGCTTAGTCTTAAACTATGTTTTTAGTGAGAGAATTAACAGTATCTTTTATGAAAATCAATTAAAATAATAAGCTATGAAGTATTATTTTTTACTTTTATTTTCTGCATTTATCAGTTGTTCATCTATGGTTTTAAATTCAGATAAAACTATTATTGGTAAATGGAAAACTGTTTTTCAAGATGATATGAATGGAGTGGTTTCAGTTGATTCTTTAAAGTTTACTTATTGTATAGAAAGTGTTGGTTTTATAATAAGAGATTATATTATAAAGGGAGATAGTTTGTTTTTTTATAACATAAATAACAATGATACTGTGATTATTTCAAGAGGTTTAGTTGAAATTATGGATAATGATAATATGAAAATTTCTTATAAAAAAAGTATTCAATTCTATGAAAGAATACAAGAGGAGGATATGAGGGCTTTTATAAAAGAGTATGAAAATAGAGTTAAAGATGTCGAAGTTATTGAAAAATGGTAATAACAGAATGCTTAAAACATAAGTCATTTACCAAGTGTAAAATGCAACAACAACAACAACAACAACTAAAACTTCTTTTTTGTATAATTTATTAAACCGTCTCCAACAAACCAGCTCTTTTTAATAAAGCATTACTATCAGGTTCTTGTCCTCTAAATTTCTTGTACAATTCCATTGGATGTTCAGAACCACCTTTCGATAAGATAAACTCTTTAAATTTGGCTCCAATTTCTTCATTAAACAATCCATTTTCTTGGAAATATTCAAAAGCATCAGCATCTAAAACTTCTGCCCATTTGTAAGAGTAATATCCTGAAGAATAACCACCTTGGAAAATATGAGAAAAAGCAGTACTCATACAAACACCATCAATTACAGGTGTAATTTGAGTGTTTGCAGTTGCTTCTATTTCAAATTTAATGACATCTTTAATTTTTTCTGGTTCAGTTGTGTGCCAAGCCATATCTAACAGTCCAAAATTTAATTGTCGAACAATGTTACTTGCTTCCATAAAAGTAGAAGAAGCTTTAATCTTTTCGATTAAATCCATCGGTATCACCTCATTGGTTTTATAATGTTTGGCAAACAATTTCAACGAATCTTCTTCATAACACCAGTTTTCTAATACTTGCGATGGCAATTCAACAAAATCCCGATAAACACTTGTCCCTGATAAACTCGGGTAGACAGTGTTAGCTAGCATTCCGTGCAAAGCATGTCCAAACTCATGAAACAAAGTAGTAACTTCATTAAAAGTTAGCAAAGAAGGTTTTGTTTCGGTTGGTTTGGTAAAGTTGCACACGTTAATAATGTGTGGGCGATTATTAACACCATTTTGTATGTATTGATTGTTAAATGATGTCATCCAAGCACCATTTCGTTTCCCTTCTCTCGGAAAGAAGTCAGCATAAAACAAAGCAACTAATTCGTTGGTGTTTTTGTCAGTTACTTTAAATGTTTTAACGTCTTTGTGGTATTTGTCGATATTAAAAATTTCTTCAAATTGTAATCCATATAATTTAGAAGCCACAATAAAAGCACCTTCAATTACATTCTCCAACTTAAAATAAGGTTTAAGCATTTCATCATCTAAGCTAAATAATTTTTGTTTTAGCTTTTCTTTATAGTAAGCTAAATCCCATGCTTGCAATTCGCCTTCAAAAACTAACGAATGAGCAAAATCAGTTAATTCTTGGTGTTCTTTTAAGGCAATTGGTTTCGATTTTGCCAATAAGTCGTTTAAGAAGTTTAGTACATTTTTTTGTGTACTTGCCATTTGTTCTTCTAACACAAAATGAGCATGGTTTTTATAGCCTAAAAGGTTAGCACGTTTAAAACGTAACTCAACAATCTTTAATACAATTTCTTGATTGTCTAAATCATCTCCTTTACATGATTTTGTAGCATTTGCTCTGTATAGTTGCTCTCTAATCTTACGATTATCAGCATAAGTCATAAAAGGAATAAAGCTAGGGTAGGCAAGTGTAAATAACCAACCTTCTTTGTTTTTTGCTTTTGCCGTAGCACTAGCAGCTTCTAAAACGCCATCTGGTAAACCAGCTAACTCTTTTTCATCAGTAATTAATAATTCAAATTTATTGGTTTCAGCCAATACGTTTTCTCCAAAATTTAAAGAACATTGAGAAAGTTCTTTATCGATTTTTCGTAATTCATCTTTTTGAGTAGCGTTTAAATTTGCTCCATTACGAACAAAACTTTTGTATTTTCTATCTAATAAAGTTTGTTGTTCAGTGGTTAAATCTAAATTGTTTCTGTTTTCGTAAACAGCTTTAACTCTTTTAAACAAGTCTTCGTTTAATCCAATATCATTACCAAACTCCGTTAACAAAGGCGAAATTTCTTGAGCAATTTGTTGTATTTCAGGTGATGTTTCAGCTGAGTTTTGGTTGTAAAAAATATGAGAGACACTATCTAATAGTTTACCACTATAATCTAAAGCTTCTATTGTATTACTAAAAGTTGGAGCATCCGTATTATTAACAATTCCATCTATTTCAGTACGAGCCAATTCAATTGCTTTTTCAATAGCTGGTTTAAAATGTTTGTTTTCAATTTTTGAAAAAGGTGCTGTTTCAAAAGGCGTGTTAAATGCTTCTAATAATGGATTCATGCTTCTCGTTTTAATTTTTGTCAAAGTTACGAATAGTAGGAGAATTTA
>CAXBPN010000253.1:0-3578 GCA_963977515.1 uncultured Flavobacteriales bacterium | reverse complement strand
CATTAATAAAATCGAGTTTATCTTTATTGATAAACACCCAGTTGTTTTTTATAATTTGTTGTTTGATTTTAGTGCAATTTTGCTCGCCAAATACCACTTGACTAAATGGCAATTGCACCAATTTTAAAATATCATTATAGTGATAAGTTAACTGTTCTTTTTTTCCAAAACGCTCCGCATTTAAAACAGTTGTAAAATAAATTTCGAAAAAATTGTTGAGTGGCGTATTCTTTAATGGATAACCCATTGTTACGTTTATCGTATCCACACTTTCGGGTAAGGATTGTAACACAGGAATCAATAAATTTTCATCCGCCAAAACGACTGCGGTATCTTCAAAATTATTAGTGTTTTGCAATTCCTTAAAAATGTTTGCTAAGTATTTTGCCTGTCCAATATTTTGAGGAATCCCTAAAATATTAATGTTTTTTTGCTCTGTTTTAAACTTATTACTCACCCAATTAAACGGACTAAAAACAGCCTTTTCTTTAAACTTTCGTAAAAACAAACCACTTTCTTGATACTTATCTTCTAAGTAATATTGGTCAGCATCCCATAAAATTTCAGCTTTTCCTTCTTTTATTAAAGCGGTAATTAATGTTTCTTCTGCTGCTGTTAAAGCATTAAAACCTGCAAAAATTATTTTGCTCCATTTAATTTTATCCGAAATAAAACGAGTAGGGTTTTCAACAATTTCTTCAGCAACAATTCTAAAAGCTGCCCCTTGATAAGCTTTGTTTGATTCAAGCAAATGTTGTTTATAGGCTTTATATAAACCTCCCATTTGTTTCCAAAACTTTAAATATTGCGATTGAAAATCAGTGATTTCTTCACCTAAATTCCAAACTTCAATTGCTCGTGCTTCGTTGATGTATTCATACAACTTATCTGCAGGGATTAGATAACGATCAATTTCGTTAAAATCGTGCAACAACATTTGTCCCCACTTGCTAAATTCTTCAAAACTTTCTGGTTCTTTTACTGTTTTTAGATAAACCTCATACAACTCAAAAAGTTGAGTTAGGTTATCTATAATTTCTTTGTCGGCAAGCTGTTCAATTAAATCTTCAGCACCAATAATTGGCGGTAACCAAATAGGTTTATCAATTAATTTACTTAAATATCGTTTTAAAAATAAACCTGCCCTTTTGTTAGGTAATACGATACAAACGTCACTTATTTTTTCACTATAAGTAGTTATTAAATGTTGTGCGGTTTGTTCTAAGAAATTGCTCACAGAAAAATTAAATGGTAAAGATGTGAAGTTAAACTTATTGAGAGAAGAATAAAAATATTATTTATAGATTGCGGATCTACCCTTCGACTTCGCTCAGGGTGACATTCACAATAACGGAAAAAGTTCCTCCTTCGGAGAGCCTGCTCCGATTTTCCGGAGGATTTAGGGAGGCTACTTTACCTCTAACTTAAATCCAACTCCATGAATATTGTTGATTTGAATATTCTCATCATCACTCAAATACTTACGAAGTTTCGAAATAAATACATCCATGCTTCTACCGCTAAAATAATCGTCGTTACCCCAAATGTTCTTTAATATCAACTCACGTGGAGCAATATCGTTTATATGTTCACACAAAAAAGTTAAAATTCGAGTTTCTTTTTTTGTCAATTTTTTGTCGCCACTTTTATGGCTAAGGTTTTGATTTTTCACATCAAAAGAATAACTACCTATGGTATATTCTTCAATTTTCTCTTCTTTTTCCTGCGTAGTTAAACCGCTTCTTTTTAAAATGGCATTGATTCGTAAAATAAATTCTTGAAAATCAAAAGGTTTTGTAATGTAATCGTCTGCTCCAATGGTTAATCCTTTTACTATATCTTCTTGCATTGTCTTAGCTGTTAAAAATACAATTGGCATATCAGGATTAACTTCTCGAATGGTTTCTGCTACTTCAAATCCGTCTTTTCTGGGCATATTTACATCTAAAATACAAAGATCAAAGGCATTGTTTGCAAAAGCTTTTAAGGCTTCTTCTCCATCACCACAAAGTGTTACTTTAAACCCATTAACCATTAAATTATCTTGTATAACAAACCCTAAATTATTATCATCTTCAGCTAATAATATGTGTATTTTTTTATCCATAACTTATTTTTTAAATGGGAGTTTTATTACAAATGTTGACCCTTCATTTTCTTTACTAATTAACTTTATTTTGCCTTTATAAGCTTCAACTATCGCTTTCACATAATTTAAACCTAATCCATAGCCCTGTATGTCATGTCTGTTGCCTGTAGGCTCTCTATAAAATTTTTCAAAAACGTTTTTCTGACTTTGCTCTGGAATTCCTAATCCATTATCTTTTACACTGATCTCAATATGTTCACCAGTGCTATTTGTTGCAATTTCAATTTTTGGGTTTTCTGGAGAATATTTTATTGCATTGTCAATTAGGTTATAAAGTATGTTGGAAATATGAACTCTATCCCCATAAATAATAAACGTATTAGCATTTAAACTTGAAGATATTTTACCTTTTTGTTGCTTCACTAATAACTCAAAACTTTTAATAGAATCTTCTATTATTTCATGTAAATCAAGCTCCTCATTTTCCAGTTTTAACTTGTCTTTTTCTAAAGTTGCTAATTGTAACACTTTATCGACTTGGTTTTTCAAGCGATTATTTTCATCCTTAATAATCTTAGCATAATTCTTTAATCGTTCTGGCGATAAATTCGGTTGCAACAACACATCAGCAGAAAGCGAGATTGTAGAAATTGGGGTTTTAAACTCGTGTGTAATATTATTAATAAAATCATTCTTAATCTCTGATAAACGTTTTTGCTTTAAAATCACATTTATGGTATAAGCAAAGAATATAATGATGATTAAAATAATAGAAGAAGAGAACATCCATATTCCCATTCTATTAATAATATAAGTCAACTTAGTTGGGAAATAAACGCCAAAATAATGACCATCTCTATCCCATTTTATATTATAGGATTTTGATTGGAGTTGATCTTGTTCTGTTTTATCTAACGAAATAAAATCTCCAAAAACAATAGAATCAGTAAAACAATCATAAATTACATATTCAAAATTTACGTTAATGTTTCGCTCCACAAATTCATTTTTTAATAGTGTTTCAAGTAAATATGGATGAACAGTATCGTTAATTGTTGTTATAAAATAATTAGAAGATATTTGCTTAACGGGGTTAAAAATTTCTGCCTCATCTTTATTGATGCTTAACAGTTTGTGAGTTACATTGCTTAACGCCAAACTAACTCGCTCGTTAAATTGTTTTTCTTCTAAGTTGTATGCGTTTTTCACCCAAAAAAACTGTGTGGCAATAATTCCGACTAACGAAACTGTTGCCAACAAAATTATAATACGAATAGTCTTTCGGTTCATAGGTGCATAAAGTTAACAATTTTGTTAGTTTGGTAACCTTACTTAATTGCGTTAACATTTTTTTAATTTCTAAAAGGTCACTATATGTTCTAGATATATTTTTATTTTTGCTAAATAACTAAAACTTACAAGAAATGAAAGCATACGTATTTCCAGGGCAAGGTTCTCAATTTATTGGGATGGGAAAAGACCTTTACGA
>CAXBPN010000252.1:0-3582 GCA_963977515.1 uncultured Flavobacteriales bacterium | reverse complement strand
AATCATAACAATAAATTCAGAGGTTTTGAGCCTAACTTTTGTCTATTAAGCCAAATATTTTAAATTCAATTAACTCTTTTACTCCCCACCCTTTAGCATAAATAATATCATTTACTCCATCTCCATTAGGGGTAAAGGTTGTAGGAACTGTTATAAAAGTTTCAGGATGTACTTTAATTTCAAATTGAGCAAATCGACTAAAACAAGTATTAGGTATATCGGTATAGCTTAATTGGTAAATTATGTCTTCTAAAGGGTCGTTAACAGTAGGAGGAAAACAATCTAAACAACTTAAACCATCTTCAGGAGTCCATGTAAAATCGTATAACCCTGGATTAAGATAAACAGGTAAAATAACATCATCTCCCATAGCTACAATGGTATCAAAATCACTAATTATAATATCATTAATAACAAAAACTGTTGCGTTATCAGAATTGTAGCAATTGTTTGAGTCTTTAACTGTAACCGTATAATTTGTTGTTATTATTGGTTGGGTACTTGGAGTAGGAGTACTATCATTAATAATAATGGTGGTAGGATTTGAAGTCCAAGTATATAGCCAGTTAGGTGTTGGGTTTTCGGCATAAAGATTAGCAGGGTCTCCTTCACATATTGTATCACCAATGGCTACCACTTCTGGTGAAGGCAAAATAATTACTGTTTTGGTAATAGTATCGGTACAGGTTAAAGTTGTGTTCTGAACTCCTAAAACAACTTGAAAAGTATCAGCTGTAGCATAACTGTGTGTTAAAGGGTTTTCTGAAAAAGATGTTTGTCCATCACCAAAATTCCAATACCAAGTATCTTCGTTTAATGAATTATTTGTAAAAGGATAAGGTTGATTGTTAAAACAAATAGCGGTATCAATATCATTAAAGTTTCTGTCAAAATCAGCAACTACTTGATATATTAACAATAGTATCTATAGAAATTGGGCATGAACCATCAGCATTAGGCATGGTTAATTTAGGTGTAAATTGACCAGAAGGAGGAATTGTTATTATAAAATCATCAGGACCGAGAGTTTATTCTCATGAAATGGGCCATTATTTTGGATTGCCTCATACTTGGGCAGGAGCTAATGCACCTGGTTCAGAGTTAGCTGATGGAAGTAATTGTACTACTGCTGGAGATCAAATTTGTGACACACCTGCAGATCCTTTTATAGAAGGAACAGAGGGAGAAGATTATGTGGATGATGATTGTAGGTTTATTGATATGCAACAAGATGCAAATGGTGATTATTATACTCCAGATATTGGTAATATAATGTCTTATTATCCAGATAGATGTAAATGTGGATTCTCACATGATCAATTTTGGGTAATGGTAAATACTTATTTAAATTCTAACCCAAAAATGTGGTAATGAAAAAGTATTTAATTCTTCTTTTTATTTTTTTTGTTTCAGCTAATATTTTTGCTCAAGATGTTCATTTATCTCAATTTTATACCGCTCAACAAAATTTAAATCCAGCATTATCGGGTTATTATAATGGAGAATATCGTGTTGCTGGTAATTATAGAAACCAATGGAGAGAAATTGGTGATCCAATTACTACAGCCATGATTGCTTTAGATAAAAAATTTCATTTCTATTCTGACGAAATAGATGCAGGTATTCTTGTTATGCAAGACCAATTTGCAGGATTTAATCAGAAAACCAATAAAATAATGCTGACAAGTTCTTATAAGAAGAATTGGAAATACAACGAAATTAGAGCTGGATTTCAGGTTGGATTTGTGATGAAAAGCACAGATTTAAGTACACAAACATTCCCTAATCAATGGGTTTATGAAACAGGAATATTTGACCAGAATGTTGACAATGGAGAGAGTGCTTTGTCGTCGTCTCAAAATTTTATTGATGTTAATTTTGGAGTAGCATGGTCTAAAACTTTTAATAGGTTTAAACCTACTGTTGGTTTTTCACTTTTTCATATTAACAGACCAAAAGATACTTATTTTGATGAAGCAGTAGAAAATTTAAGAATGAGACAGGTCGTTCACGCAGAAGCAGTAATCGATTTAAAAGGGTCTGTGTCAATAGAACCAAAATTAATGTATATGTGGACAACTAAGGCTCAAGATGTATTAGTTGGCTCTAATGTTAAAAGACATTTTAAAGATTCTAAAGTAAAAAATGTTTATGTGGGAGTGTTGTATAGAGATGGTTTTGGGCGTAATAATGATGCAATAATTCCAATTGTAGGGCTTAATTATAATCAATTTGATGTTGGTTTTAGTTATGATGTGAATATTTCAGATTTAAGTGCTTATTCGGATAGAAAAAGCACATTTGAAATTTCATTGATTTATACAGCTCCTTCATTTAGTCCTAAAAACTTATCAATTCCTTGCGATAGATATTAATGACGAAATTATTCAATAATAAACAAACAAGATACTCGCTTAACCTAATTTATAGTTTAGCTATTATTTTATTGATATTTTCTTTCTCCACTTTAAAGGCTCAAAATGAAGAACCATCCCTAAATGATAAGTCCTTTAAGGAAATAAAAGGAACAGCAAAAAATGCACTTCGATTAGGCGATACTTATACCGCATTATTTTATTATGAAGAATGGTCTAATCGAAAACCAGAGAATACCTCAGTAATGTTTCAAGTAGCTGAATTATATCGTTATACACGAAATTATATTCAAGCTGAAATGTGGTATCAAAAAATAGCGGATAGTTTTGTAGAAGAATATCCATTAAGCCTGTTTTATTTGGCTAGGGCTCAAATGTCTTTAGAAAAATATACTGAAGCGAAAGAAAATTTAGGGAAATTTAAAAAGGCTGCAAAAGCAGTTAAAGACCCCATGTTTAAAAAATTAATGAAAACAGATTTATTAAGTTGTGATTATGCAATTAGTCTGAAAGATTCTGCAAATACAGCTGTTGTTGAACATCTAGATACTTCAATAAACCAACCACATATTGAGTTTTCACCAATTATGGTAAATGAGAATACTTTAATTTATGGATCATTAAAAGATAATGGTGTTAATTATTATAATGTTGCTTTACATGATAGTATGAAAATTCCATTAAGGAAATTTTACATAGCTAAAAAAGAAGGTGAAGAATGGGTTTCTAAAGGAGAATATTCAGGTCCGTTTAATAAAGAGAATGTCCATGTTGGTAATGGTGTTTTATCAGAAGATGGAAATAAAATTTATTTTACTTTATGTCAGAAGAATTGGCAAAACAAAATGATTTGTGAGCTTTATTATTCAGAAAAAAATAATGGAGAATGGCAAGAATCTGTTAAGATGAACGACCAGATTAATATGCCGAATTATACGACTACTCAACCAGCAATAGGAAGAGAATCAAAAAAAAATCAAGAAGTACTTTATTTTGTTTCTGATAGACCTGGAGGAAAAGGGGGAATGGATATTTGGTATTCAGAATATCATGCGAGGAAAAAAATATACAAAGCACCAAGAAATTCAGGATCAAGAATTAATTCTGTAGGTACTGAATTCACTCCATATTATGATATCTCCACTCATAAATTATATTTTAGTTCGGATGGTAAAGTTGGGATAGGAGGCTTAGATGTGTATAGTGC
>CAXBPN010000251.1:0-3582 GCA_963977515.1 uncultured Flavobacteriales bacterium | reverse complement strand
CTATATCTTCCTTTTTACAAGAAGAAATAAGAATCAGTAACAAACCTAAAAGATAAAATACGCTATTTCGCATAGATTAAAATTAATGTTTTAATTCAGACTAAAGCGTCTTAACTTTTAATCGGCTTCGAGTAAATTTGAAAAATTAAACGTTTTGTTCGAAAATTTTAACGAAACATCCCCTACAAAACCTCTTCTATTACTTGCAACAATTACATCTCCTCTTTCTTGAAGGCTATAACCATCTTCATCCTCAACAATCCCATAATACTCTGCCCTCCACAAAAACAATAATAAATCGGCATACTCACCAAAAATAATTTGTTCTTCATTTCTCAAATCATGATACCATGGTCGCTTTTCCCCTCCTCTTTTTTCCACTCTATTTGATAAACTAAAATTAATGTAAACTGGTGTATTTATGTGTTTTGCCAATCCTCTTAATTGTCTAAAAATTATTCCTAACTCTACTTCTCGAAATGGAAAAACATGATATTTCGACGAACTCAGAAAGTCTAAATTATCAATATAAACCATATCAATATCTTCTTTTTTGTTGAGCAATTTCAAATCGGCAATAATAGTCTCAATAGAATTATATGCCTCTGTATTAATTGGAGATGGAACATCTAAATAATAATTATCATTTATAAATATAGGTAGTTTATGTATTTCTATAAAAGCTTTTTTAACCTTCAACTGTTCCTCTTCTGTAACATTACAATTCATTAATGCTTTAAAATCAATGTTTGTGATTATGGAGACTAGAAGTTTAATGATGTATTGTGAATCCTCGAAAAATGAATAAATCACTACTTTTTTATTCTCAACAGCTTGCTGATAAGCCATTTTAACCATTAATGGAAATGTTCCCATTGCTGGGCGACCTCCCATTACAATTAATTCGCCATTTTTAAACCCGCCAACTAAGTTGTCAAAAATTGTAAAGCCCGTTTGAATATCACAAGACTTAGAATTATTATAAATATTACTTTCTAATTCTAGTAATTCTTCTTTTAAAATGTCTTTAATTAGCCTCATTCTTAATCGTTTAATTTTTATTAAACAAAGTTAATGAGTGGTTACGTCAAGCTATGTCGCTTTAAATTTTATTCAATTCTTGAATTATTTTTTTTAAAAAATCTATAAATTCTTTTGATTCTTCAAGCCATGGTTTTGACACATTCCAATTTGTGAAGTTGGTCGGTTTTGCAACCCACACCCAATTTCCATATGCTTTATCTGTTCTTAAATTTGATCCAATACCTGATATTTCTTTCATCGCCCTCCAACTTTCTTCATACGATTTAGAATCTACTATCTTATTGTCATTAGGACGAACACCTATAACCATTTCTCCATAATCTACCAAAAACATAATCATAAAAATATGTTCATAATTTAAACTAAGTATAGCTTGTGAATCTTTTTTACCAAACATCTTATCACATTCAAAATTGAGTTCACTCCTAAGTCTTTCTGCAAGTTTATTAGTTAATTTTTCTTTTATCTTAGGCATTGAATGGTAAACCTCAAAAGCATTTTTAAGTTCATTATTTTTAACAATGTATTCTGAAACCATTTCTGTTGTGTTGCCCATAATTGGTATGTTTTTTATAATAAAGTTTAAATATTGTTTAAAATCTTCTAGTAAAAAAATAACTCTTTGAGACCTACATTCTTGTATCCATTCATCTATCAAATCAATAATATCATCCTGATAAGAAAGTCTTAAATAATCATCTCTATTCAATTTATTTTTTCCATCTTTTGAAGCTAGACTAATTTTGGAAGCTTCCTTTCCATAAGAAGTTAGATATATTAAAGTATAGCTAGTTTTTTTATTCTTCAAATACTCATTATAATCATAAAGTTGAGCGTTTTGATCTTCTGCCCATAGTTTATTTTCTATTCCAATTAAATATTCATTGTTCCCAAATTCAATAAAAATATCAATCCGTCTATTGCTGTCTGTGGGTTGTTCTGTAATTATTTTTACTTTTTTTCTAATCTCACCTATTGAGACATCTATTTTATCCAAAAAACTATTTAAAAATATAGTCCCTTGCCCGTGAGTTTGATTAGGGTCAAGAAAAAAGGCTAAAATCTCAGAGGTTTTATTTTCACCTAATGGAAAAAATTGATTGAATAAATTAAAATCAGAAGATGTACTAGTATTATCTTTATCTCGTTTCGTTTTATCATCATTAATTTCTTCTTGAAGATTTTCCAAGAATGTTTTTATTTCTAGTATATCCATAACTAATTATAATGCTGGTTCGTGCTTTCCTTTAACTGTTCCATTTAGATATCGTGGACAAGTGCCAGATGTTAAGGCTGTTAACAACGAATATTTCGTTCCGCAAAACTTACAACTATATTCTTTTTTTTCAGTTCCTTCATATAAAATGTGTTTCCCTTTATTGGGACCAGAAGGATGTCTTGAGCAAGTACTTGATGTTAATGCTCTTATGCTTGAATACTTTACTCCACAATGTTTACAATAGTAATTTTCCATAACTTTTATTTTTAATTAAACCTTAAAATTAAGGCTTATCAACGCCAAAAGATGTCGTTAATACTTTTCTACAATCACTTTTGCAATATATTTAATTTCATCTGCCAACCATTTGGGCTCAATAACCTTTACTGCTTCTCCATTCATTAAAATTTTTTGGGTCAACTCATAATTAGGTTGTATAAAAAGTTCAATCCTCAATTCTATTTCATTGTCAATAATTATTTTTTGAGAATAATGTAAAGGCAAAGTCTTTATATATTTTCCTTGTGCTGGAGTAAAAGACAATACCACTTTTTGCAATTCATTTATGGAATACACCACACCTATAATATTCGCAAACAATTCATGTCCATTTTTCTGTGAATCTCTCTTAAATTGAGTTGCTGTAACTTCTAAATTTTCAATTCTATCAATTCCAAAAGTTCTAAACTCATCTAATTCATCAATAACACCAACAACATACCATCTGCTTTGGTATTCTTTAAGTAAATAAGGTTTAATACTGTATTGTTTCCTTTTATTGGTGTGAAAATTATAATGTAAAAATGAAATAACTTGTGTTGACTTTATCGCCTGTAAAATAGGTTTTAAGTTCTGTATCCCTTTATGATTTCCTACATCTTCAAAAGAAATATAATTTAATGTCTCTTTACTTTCTCTTAAATTCTCAGTTAATAATTCAGCTGTATCAACAATCTCTAAAAACTTAAAAAAAGATTCAATATTAACACTACTTTCATAATCAATATAATAGCCATTTTTAACTCGGTTATAAGTTATCTCAACTCCAAACTCTTCTCTTATCTGCTGAATATCCCTTTGTATTGTTCTTAATGAAATATTAAAACCAAATTCATACAAATAATCTTTAATAGTTTCAAAAGAAGGATATTGATTTCTTCTTATCTTTTCTAAAATTAGCGAATACCTCCTTATTGTTCCTTGCTTCGACATTTTAAATCATTTTAAACTAAGATACAATTAAATTTTACAGAATTCTAACACATTAACAACTTGTTCATAAGCTGTTTATTATTGGTTAATAAACTCAATTGCTAGTT
>CAXBPN010000250.1:0-3589 GCA_963977515.1 uncultured Flavobacteriales bacterium | reverse complement strand
ACAATTTTTTGTGCAACAATAGCACTTTTACCAATACCAGTAATTACAACTCTTCCTTTCGAATTCAAAATTAATTCAACCGAATTAGTAAAATTAGCATCAATAAAAGAAATTAAGTTTTCAATTGATTGAGCCTCAATTTTTAAAGCTTCTACAGCATGTTTTTTAATTTCGTCAGCTAATGCCATTCATTGAGAGTTTAGAAATAATATTTGGGCTAAAATATGGTGCTTTTTTTGGTAAAATTCTAAATTTAAACCGATTAATAGTTGTAACTTTAAAGTGCAAATGTAACAAAATACCCAAACAAGTGTCGATACAAACGTTAGAAGCTCCAATTACTGATTATTTAAAGAAACATTTTGGTTTCGATAAATTTAAAGGTGAACAAGAAAAAGTTATTTTAAATTTATTAGATGGTAATGACACATTTGTTATTATGCCTACAGGGGGTGGAAAATCAATGTGTTACCAACTACCTGCTTTAATTTGTGAAGGAACAGCGATTATTGTTTCGCCTTTAATTGCTTTGATGAAAAATCAAGTAGATGCTATTCGTGGTATTGCAAGTGAAGACGGTATTGCTCACTTTTATAATTCTTCATTAAACAAAACAGAAGCAAAAAAAGTAAAAGAAGATGTTACAAATGGGGTTACAAAACTTTTATATGTAGCTCCTGAATCACTAACAAAAGAGGAAAATGTTGAGTTTTTAAAAAGTATAAAAATTTCATTTTTTGGTATTGATGAAGCACATTGTATTTCGGAATGGGGACATGATTTTAGACCAGAATATAGAAGGTTAAGGTCAATTATAGAAGCAATTGATAGGGTTCCAATAATAGCCTTAACAGCAACCGCTACACCTAAAGTGCAAGAAGATATTCAGAAAAACTTAGGAATGACTGATGCGAAGGTGTTTAAAGCATCGTTTAATCGAGATAACCTAATGTATGAAATTAGGCCAAAAAAGGACGTAAAGAAAGAAATAATAAAAGCAATTAAACAGCATGATGGACAGTGTGGTATTGTATATTGTTTAAGCCGTAAAAAGGTTGAAGAAATTGCCGAATTATTACAGGTTAATGGAATAAAAGCATTGCCTTATCATGCAGGATTAGATTCTAATTCTAGAGCAAGACATCAAGATATGTTTTTGATGGAAGATGTAGATGTAATTGTTGCTACCATTGCTTTTGGAATGGGAATTGATAAGCCAGATGTTCGGTTTGTTATCCATCATGATATACCTAAAAGTTTAGAAAGTTATTATCAAGAAACGGGTAGAGCTGGACGTGATGGAGGAGAAGGGCATTGTATTGCTTTTTATAGTTATAAAGACATTGAGAAATTAGAAAAATTCTTGCATGGAAAACCAGTTGCCGAAATGGAAATTGGAATGCAGTTAATTTTTGAAATGGTTTCTTATGCTGAAACGGCTGTTTGTCGTAGAACTCAACTGCTACATTATTTTGGAGAAAAGTACGTAGATACAGATTGTTCTGAAAAAGGAATGTGTGACAATTGTGCAAATCCTAAAGAACAATTTGAAGGGAAGGAAGATGTGAAAATATTGCTGGAAAGTATTTTAGGGTTAAACGAAATGTTTAAGGCGAAGTATATCGCCAATTTTGTAGCAGGTATTGGGAGTGCAGATATTAAATCTTTTGGACACGATTCGCATAAAATGTTTGGGCTAGGAAAAGAGAAAGAGGGAGAAGATAAGGATGAGAAATATTGGGATGCATTAATTCGTCAAAGTATTATAGGAGGTTTAATTATTAAAGAAATTGAAAATTACGGAGTTTTAAAAATAAGCCAAAGAGGGAAAGAATTTATAACGTCTCCAAAATCGTTTCCAATAGTTAGGGCTCATGATTATAGTGATGTTGATGATGGCGAAAATATGCTGCATCAAAAAGGTGGCGGAGCAGCAGATGAAGTATTATTTAAGATTCTTAAAGATTTAAGAAAATCAATTGCAAAAGAAAAAGGATTTCCTCCTTATGTTTTGTTTCAAGACCCATCATTAGAAGATATGGCTACCCGCTACCCGATTACAATGGAAGAAATGACAGCCATTTCTGGAGTTGGACAAGGGAAAGCAGAAAAGTTTGGAGCAGAATTTATTGAGGTAATTGCTAAATACGTTGAAGATAATGATGTAGAACGGCCATTAGATATGGTAGTTAAGTCTGTGGTAAATAAATCGGGATTAAAAGTTTTTGTGGTACAAAGTATTGACCGTAAAATGCCTTTAGAAGATATTGCTGCAGCAAAAGGAATTGAATTAGATGATGTGTTGAGTGAAATGGAAATGATTGTACAATCTGGCACAAAAGTAAATATCGATTATTATTTAGATGATTTAATTGAAGAAGACGATCAAGAAGAAGTTTTTGAATACTTTATGGAAGCCGAAACCGATGATATTGATGAAGCTTTAGATGAATTTGAAGATGCTTTCTCTGAAGAAGAAATGCGTATGTTACGTATTAAGTTTATGTCGGAGGTTGCGAATTAATGTATAAATGTTGATTAGTGCAATTTATTTCAATGTTAGCGGTCATTGTAACAGACGACTGTGTAATCATAAAACGACAGGTAACGATAAAAATTAATGACAGAAAGACAACAGAAAAGATTAAACGGTAAGACAGTAAAGGAAATTCTGAAAAACCTGCCAATGGACAGGGCAGAACCCTTTAACAAAATACACAATGTTATCGTAAAAAACCTGCCTAAAGGTTTTGAAGCAGCCATTAGTTATGGTGGATTGGGCTATGTTGTTCCTCATACTCTTTATCCTGCTGGATACCATTGTAAACCAAGCGAACCGCTGCCATTCGCAGGAATTGCTTCACAAAAAAATTCTATTAATTTTTACCACATGGGTATTTATTCCGATCCAAAACTATTAGATTGGTTCATATCGGAATATCACAAGTATAGTAAGCAAAAGTTAGATATGGGGAAAAGTTGTGTCCGCTTTAAAAAGTTGGACGACATTCCCTACAAACTCATTGGTGAATTAATGAAAAAAATGAGTGTGAAAGAATGGATAACTCTTTATGAAAATAAACTAAAAAAATAGATTATGAAGAAATATGTGATTTTAAAACTAATCGGATTGGCCTTATTGACAATGATAACCTTGGTTATTATTTCATTCCTTGAAGTTGCAGTGTATTCCTATCTCATAAATCCCGGACAAGAACATAGTGTTTATGAAGCACACGCTAAAGTTTCCGCACCTTATATTTCAGGCATTTTCGGGTTTATAGTTTTCTTTCTGGTTGCACGATATTGGAAGAAAGAGGAATACCCTAATGTATTTAAATTGGCAATTCTTTACCCGCTTATTTATGTTCTGTTTGACATCATCATAATAACAGGGGCAGGCGTAAAATGGTCAGACTTCATATTAATTTTTGCTATTGCCAATACAGCAAAATTTGTTGGAAGCTACTTAGGATATGAATTAACTAAATGACAGCGGACACTGACAAAATAAAAACAACGAACCGCTAACAAAACCTATGCGTAATGCGGGGTTCAGTTAAAAATGAAACTTTAGATTTTCAAAGCC
>CAXBPN010000249.1:0-3632 GCA_963977515.1 uncultured Flavobacteriales bacterium | reverse complement strand
AGTTATAACCTAAAAAAGAAACAAAACACTGCAAAAGTTCATCAAGCAGAACTATCGTTAAGACAAAAACAAAGTGAATTAACCCGTTTAGAAGAATTAGTTCAAGAATTACAAATAAAGGCTCCAAAAGATGGAATGGTGGTTTACAAACGTTCTTGGAATGGTGAAAAAATTACTTCAGGAAGTCAAATTAGTGTGTGGGACCCAACTGTAGCAACCTTACCCGATTTATCTAAAATGGTAACCAAAACTTATGTAAATGAAATTGATATTAGCCATCTTAAAACAGACTTAATTGTAAACCTAACTGTAGATGCTTTTCCAAATAAAAGTTATACTGGTAAAGTTGTAGAAGTTGCAAATGTTGGAGAACAATTACCAAATAGCGATGCTAAAGTGTTTGAAGTTATTGTAGAAATTAATGAAAAAGATACGCTACTTCGTCCAGCAATGACAACAAATAATAAAATTTTAATTGAAGAAGTTAAAGATGTTCTCTATATACCTCAAGAAAGTATTTTTGTTAACGACAGCATTAGCTATGTAGTTGTAAAATCGTCATTAGGACTAAATAAACAAAAAGTAGAGCTAGGAAAAACAAATGACAATTATGTTGTTATCCTTTCAGGACTAACTGAAGGAGAAGATATTTTAATGGTTAAACCAGAAGAAATCGAATCTATTTCTTGGAGGTAATTTGTTGATTAATAAAACAAATATCAATATCGCTTTTGAAGCTCTTTTCGAAAATAAATTTCGATCAGGCTTAACTGCACTCGGAATTATTTTTGGAGTAGCTGCAGTTATTACGATGTTGGCTATTGGTAATGGTGCTCAACAACAAATAATAGAACAAATAGAACAAGTAGGAGCAAAAAACATCATTATTCGTCCTAAGGTTATTGGAAATGTTGAGGAAGAAGACAATGTGACTAAAAAATATAGTCCAAAGATGAACATGAGTGACCTCTATGCTATTGAATCCGTTTTACCTAAGATAGACCAGTTAACACCATTTGTAAGTTATGAAACAGCCGCAATTGCTAATGGGAAAAAGAAAAACTGCAATTTGGTAGGCGTTACTGCAAATTACTTTACCATCTACAACCTTAAACTAGATAAGGGCTCAATATTTTCTGAATTACAAGAAAAAAATTCTGATGCAGTTTGTATTATTGGATCAACTTTAGCCGCAAAACTTTTTGCAGGAAAAAATCCAATAGGTCAAACTTTAAAAACAAGTCGTTTACAACTTTCTGTTATAGGAATTATCTCTCCAGGAAATAGTATTGGAGAATCATTACAAAGTATAGGAATGAATAACTACAATGATGAAATTTTTATTCCTATAAACACAGCATTAAGAAGGTATAAAGATAGAGCTCGAATTACCGAAAAATCGTTACAAGTAAATAACAATAATGATGATGGTGAAGAAAAGCCAAAGAAGGATAATTCAGAAATTACCGATCAAATTGAAAAAATAATTATTGGCATTATCAATACTGATAATATGAGTCAAAGTGTTGATATTTTATATCGATTACTTTTAAGACGCCATAATGAGGTAGAAGATTTTGAAATCGTAGTTCCTGAACAAATTCTTCAACAAAAAAAGCAAACAGATGATATTTTCAATATTCTTTTAGGAGTTATAGCTGGTATCTCATTACTTGTAGGAGGTATTGGAATTATGAACATAATGCTTGCCTCTGTTTATGAACGAATACGTGAAATAGGTTTAAGAATGTCGATTGGTGCTAAAAAGAAAGATATTAAAGAACAATTTGTTTATGAAGCAGGATTAATTTCACTAATAGGCGGTATTATTGGGATAATACTAGGCATTATTTTATCTTATTTAGCAGAATGGATTACAGGAACTCCAACTATTATTTCTATTTGGAGCATAGTAGTTTCATTTTTTGTAAGTGCTTTTATCGGAATTATTTTTGGATACATTCCCGCAAAAAAAGCTGCTGAACAAGACCCTGTTCATTCTTTAAGACATGATTAAAATGAAAAGATATAACCTATTTATTATTTGTTTTTTGTTCAGTTTATTTACTCAAGCTCAACAAAATTTAACTTTAAACGATGTAATTAACTTAGCAAAACAACAAAGCATTAGAAGCAAACAAATTGAAAATAAATTTCAGAATTCATATTGGCGAAACTTTTCTTACAAACGACAATTTTTACCTTCTTTAGTCTTTGATGGAACAGCTCCAGAGTTTTCACGAACAATTTCTAGCGTAACTCAACCTGATGGTTCAGATTTATTTGTAAATCGAAATTTGATTTCAAACAGTTCAAACCTTAGCATTAATCAAATTATTCCAGCCACAGGTGGGAGTGTATTTTTAAGAACAGGTTTAGATAATATTTTACTTATTAGTGAGCCTAATACAACTACTTATTTAAGCCGACCTGTTGAGTTTGGTTATACACAATCTTTATTTGGATTTAACCGGTTTAAATGGGACAAAAAAATTGAACCACTATATTTTACTGAGGCTGAATTATTTAAAACAGAAGAAATTGAAGCTTTATCTGTTCAATCTGTAAACAAGTATTTTGACTTATTACAAGCTCAATTAAGCATGAAAAATGCTGAAAACAATTATTTAAACAATGACACTATTTACTTGATTGGTAAAGGAAGATATAAATATGGAAAAATTGCCGAAAATGAATTGCTACAACTCGAATTATCCTTATTAAATGCAGAAATGGCTTACGAACAAGAAAAATTAAATTTTGAATTAAGCCGTCAGAAATTAGCTACTTTTTTAGGGTATCCTTCACAAGAGGTTTTTGAACTGACTTTGGATAGTATTATTCCTGACTTTAAAGTTGTTTATGAAGAAGCCTTACATTATGCCAACGAATACAACTCCAGTTTATTTCAACAAAAACGACAAATTTTTGAAGCCGAAATGAATGTGGCTAAAGTGAAAAGTGAAAATCGGTTTAACCTTAATTTATCTGCATCATTTGGTTTAACCCAAACTGCGGCTAATTTAAACGATGTTTATATCTCTCCAAAAGAACAACAATTTGTTTCTTTAGGCATTAGAGTTCCTATTATTCAGTGGGGCTTAGGTAAAGGTTATATTAGGCAAGCACAATCAAATGCCGAGTTGGTTCGCTCTAACGTAGAGCAACAAAAAATTGATTTTAACCAAGATATTTTTGTGAAAGTTGCTGAGTTTAACCTAAACAGAAAACAACTTGAAATAAGTAAAAAAGCACAAGAAGTTTCAGAAAAAAGATTTTATGTTACCAAACAACGCTATTTAATAGGTAAGATTTTAGTAACTGATTTACAAATAGCACAACAAGAAAAAGACAGGGCATTAATTAGTTATATAAACGCATATCGAGCTTTTTGGCAATCGTATTACAACATAAGAAAAGTAACTCATTACGATTTTGAAACCAGGACGGTTATAAATTAATTCCAAAAGAATATTTCAGTTATCTTTCAGACTAAATGAGATTCTTTTTAACTTTTATATTGTTCATTGGCTCTATAAACTTTTTGTTTAGTCAAAATTGGATTGATAAATCAGAGGATTTTTTAAATAATGGTTTCCATCAAAAAAGTATTGATTTAGTTTCTAAAAATT
>CAXBPN010000248.1:0-3639 GCA_963977515.1 uncultured Flavobacteriales bacterium | reverse complement strand
CCAATTTTTCTTTTTGAGTTCTTTTTCTAAAGTTTTCAAATTCAGAATATAAACGAAGATATCTGTTGCTTTCTTCCTCAGCTTTTTCTTCTTCTGTCTTTTCTTTAGGAGCTTCCTGTTCTTGCTGTTCTTTTTCAGCTACAACTTCTTCGTTGTTTTCATTGTTTTCGTTTTCTTCAACTTTTTCTTTCTTACTCATAGCTAATAATTTTATACAAGGTTGGCAAAAATACTACCATTGGTTAAAATAAAGTCAATATGACAGAAAAATAATAAATGAGAGTTTTATGGAAGCAAAAAAGGCAGAAGATTATCTTCTGCCTTTTTTTATTCATAGGATTTTTTACTTTTTAACTAATTTTTCAAGAGCTGCTTCAAGAGCTGCACCACGTAGATTTTTTGCAACAATAGTTCCTTTACCATCTATAAGGAAATTAGTAGGAATTGAGTTAACACCATATAATCGACTTCCAGCGGCACTCCATCCTTTTAAATCACTTACATGATAAGGCCAAGCTAATTTATCTTGAGCAATTGCTCCTTTCCATCTGTTCATGTCTTTATCTAAAGAGTAACTATAAACGGTAAATCCTTTTCCGTTTGTAAAAGTTTTATCCTTGTATTTGTTATATGCAGCTACTACAGCTGGATTTTCTCTTCTACATGGTCCACACCACGAAGCCCAAAAATCAATTAAAACTAATTGTCCTTTTAAAGAAGAAAGTTTTATTTCTTTTCCTTCAGGATTATTAAATGCTAATTCGGGAGCTTTAACCCCAATAGCAGGACCACCTTGTTGTTTAAAAATAAAACCAGCTGTAACTAAAACGATTACTGATAATATGATGGTTACTTTAAATTTTTTTATTGTTTTCATAATTCTAATTTATTATTATAAATGATAAGACGAGAGTTTTAGTCTTCCCTTACAATATTCGCTCCAATTGCATTTAATCTTGTATCAATATATTGGTAGCCTCTATCTATTTGATGAATATTAGAGATTGTACTTGTTCCTTCTGCCGATAGTGCAGCAATTAACAAGGCAACCCCTGCACGAATATCTGGAGAAGACATTGATGTAGCTCTTAGCTTATATTCTCTATTAATTCCAATTACTGTTGCTCTGTGTGGGTCACACAAAATTATTTGAGCCCCCATATCTTTTAATCGATCTATAAAAAATAAACGACTATCAAACATTTTTTGATGAATTAAAACTGTTCCACTTGCTTGAATAGCTGTAACCAAAATAATACTCAACAAATCAGGTGTAAAACCAGGCCAAGGAGCATCATAGATAGTTGGTATTGAACCATCAATCATTCGTTGAATCTCATATTTTGTTTGAGATGGAATAAAAATATCGTCTCCTTTAATTTCAACCTGAATTCCTAATCGTCTGAATGTTTCAGGAATACGACCTAGCATATCAACTCTACAGTTTTTAATCGTAATTTCTGATTGAGTCATGGCTGCCAAACCAATAAAAGAACCTATTTCAATAAAATCAGGCAATAAAGTATGTGTGCAACCTCCTAACTCTTTAACTCCTTCAATATTTAATAAGTTTGATCCAACGCCAGTAATTTTTGCTCCCATACTATTTAACATTGAGCATAACTGTTGCAAGTAAGGTTCACAAGCAGCATTATAAATGGTTGTTTTTCCTTTCGCCATTACGGCAGTCATTAAAATGTTTGCAGTACCAGTAACAGAAGGTTCATCTAATAATATATATTTCCCTTCAAGATTATCTCCTTTTAAGGTATAAAAACCTGCTTTAGCATCATAACTATAAGTAGCTCCTAACTTAGAAAAACCTAAAAAGTGAGTGTCAAGAGGTCTAGCTCCAATTTTATCTCCACCAGGTTTTGGCATGTATGCTTTCTTGAAACGAGATAATAATGGCCCCATAATCATTACAGAACCACGAAGCGAAGCTGCACGTTTTTTAAATTGTTCGCTTTGAAGATATTCTAAGTTAATATCATCAGAAGTAAATTCAACAGTACTATTTCCTAAACGATTTACTTTAACGCCTAGTTCTTCGAGAAGATCTATTAAGAAATTTACATCTCTAATATCTGGAAGATTATGTAACGTTACTTTTTCGGGTGTAAGTAATACAGCACATACTACTTGTAAAGCTTCATTTTTTGCTCCTTGAGGGATTAATTCGCCTCGTAATTGATATCCACCTTTTATTTTAAATGTGCTCATTTAGTACCTTCTTTTTTTCTGATAATGTTTTTTGTTCTTGTGCTGATTTGTAGGTCGTTTTTTTGTTGCTGTATTGGCTAAAATCTCATTAGTCTGAGTCAATCTAAAACCTTCTGAAACGGTTAGTTTTCCTTTTGATAATATTTTTAAGTCAGAAAGAATTAAACTATCATCCACCGAATCTCTATTCCAAGTTAAATAAGACTTTTTCATTAAGTTGGCAATAAGTTGAATCAACTCATTTTTCTCATCGCCATCTTCCATTTCAATAGCTTTAGCAATAATTGCTTCTGTGCTTTTTCCGTAGTGTTTAAACCTGATTTTACTTTGTGGGTATTCTAATTTTTCTGGTTTTTTAAAAATAGTTTCTTTATCAGGAATCGGATATGGTGAATCTACATCTAATTTAAAATCAGAAATAATAAAAATATGATCCCAAAGTTTATGTTTAAAATCTGTTATATCACGTAAGTGAGGGTTTAATTGCCCCATAACAGTTATAATAGATTGGGCAACTTTATTTCTTTCAGCTCTATCCTCTATACTTATTGCGTGTTCTACCATTTTTTGAATATTTCTTCCATATTCGGGTATTACCATCTGGGGTCTTCTTGTGTTGTAATCTTTTTCTATTGGATTCATCTTTACTATTTTATGTCAACTCAACTTTTAATTTTGAGTAGGAATTATGCCAAAGATAACTAATTTAAAATTTCGAGTTTGGCAAATTTTAATAAAAGTTGTTTTTTACCTGAACTTGTAAAGTTTATTGTTGCTTTTCCAGCATCAATAGCTTCAATCATTCCTTGTCCAAATTTTTGGTGTGCAACTCTTGTTCCGATATTTAAATCTAAAGTAGCAGCACTTTCTTGATTTGCTGAAATATTAGGCGTAATTTTTTTTAAGTTTTTAGGCGTAGTGTGTATTATTTTTGGTGGCTCATTTCGTTTTTGGGGCAAAGAATTTTTAGGTTTAGCGTAACTTCCTTTGTAATTGTTTGTTTCGTAATTGTTTTGAGTTCTGGGAGCTTGAGTTGTTTCGGAAAACATAATTTCAACACAAGAACTGTCAATTTCTTCAATAAATCGACTTGGTTCACAAAAAATTAAATTTCCCCATTTATATCTACTTGCTGAGAAGGATAAAATAGCTTCTTTTTCTGCTCTTGTTACTGCAACATAAAAAAGTCTTCTTTCTTCTTCTAAATCAGCTCTACTTGTAAGTGACATTTGTGATGGAAATAAATTTTCTTCTAAACCTACAATATGTACATACGGAAATTCTAATCCTTTAGCTGAATGTATTGTCATTAGAGTTACCTTGTCTTTATCTTCATCTTTTTCATTATCAGCAGAAGTAAGTAAAGCAACATCTTGTAAAAATTCAGTTAAACCTCTTGGAGTTACATCTTCTTTC
>CAXBPN010000247.1:0-3675 GCA_963977515.1 uncultured Flavobacteriales bacterium | reverse complement strand
TATTTTTTAAGTACTTATATAGATTTATCAATAGGAATGCTAAAATATGCTGTTCATAGCCTTATTTTGATTGGTTTTGCTACAATAATTTACCTAATTGAAAGACCAAAAAAAGTGGTAATTTAGCTTTCTTTAATTCAAGGTTCAAAGTTTAATGTTCAAGGGTAAGTAACTTTAAACATCAAACCTTAAACTTTAAACAGAAGATATGGAAATAAAAATAGTAAATAAATCTCAGCATCCATTACCAGCTTATGGAACAGAAGCTTCCGCAGGAGTAGATTTAAGAGCGAATATATCAGAATCGATTACCCTAAAACCTTTAGAAAGAACCTTGGTTAAAACAGGTTTGTTTATTGAATTACCGGTTGGTTTTGAAGCACAGGTTCGCCCAAGAAGTGGATTAGCCTATAAAAACGGAGTAACAGTTTTAAATACACCAGGAACAATAGATGCTGATTACAGAGGAGAAATAGGAGTGATTTTAGTGAATCTTTCAAACGAAAATTTCACAATAGAGAATGGAGAAAGAGTAGCTCAATTGGTTATTGCAAAACATGAGCAAGCTGAATGGAAATTAGTAGAAGAACTTTCTAATACAGAAAGAGGTGCAGGAGGTTTTGGGAGTACAGGAAAAAAATAAAAAACATGAAAATAATAGTACCAATGGCAGGAAGAGGTTCACGTTTAAGACCTCACACATTAACAGTACCTAAACCATTAGTCCCGGTTGCCGGAAAACCAATTGTGCAACGATTAGTTGAAGACATTACAAAAGTTTGTGGTGAACCAGTTGACGAAATAGCTTTTATTATTGGCGATTTTGGAGATCAAGTGGAAAAAGATCTGGTTACAGTTGCAGAAGGGTTAGGAGCAAAAGGAAGCATCTATCATCAGGAAGAAGCATTAGGAACAGCTCATGCTATTTTGTGTGCAAAGGACAGCTTAAAAGGCAACGTAGTAGTTGCTTTTGCAGATACTTTATTTAGAGCAGATTTTACGTTAGACAGTAGTGCAGATGGAATTATTTGGGTAAACCAAATTGATGACCCAAGTGCTTTTGGAGTTGTGAAGTTAAATGATGAAAATGTGATTACTGATTTTGTAGAAAAGCCAGTAGAATTTGTTTCTGATTTAGCGATTATAGGTATTTATTACTTTAAAGATGGAGCTTATTTAAAAGATGAATTACAATATTTAATTGATAATAACATTACTGATAAAGGAGAATTTCAATTAACTGATGCTTTAGAAAACATGAAACAAAAAGGAACTAAATTTGTTCCTGGTAAGGTTAATGAATGGTTAGATTGTGGGAACTATAAAGCAACAGTTTATACGAATCAAAGAGTTTTGGAGCACATAAAAAATGATGAAATAGTTGATAAATCCCTAAAAAATATAGATTCAAAAATTATTAAACCATGTTTTATTGGTAAAAATGTTGTTTTGAAAAACGCTACAATTGGACCTCATGTTTCAATAGGCGATAATACGGTAATAGAAGACTCAACAATTTCAAATACAATAATTCAAACGAACACAACAATAACCAACTCTATTTTAGCTAATTCGATGATTGGAAATTTTGTGAAAATAAAAAACAACACACAAGAATTAAGTGTTGGTGATTATAATGAAATAAATTAAAAATAGGTGCTTAGCACTTTTTCTATGAAATTATTCCTCTACATATCAACCCTTTTCATTTTTATAGGATGTTCTGCACCTAAAAATGTAGAGAATAATACTAAAGAACCTAAAAAATCGAAAAGCAAAAATCTTTCTGAACTTTCTGAAAAAGAAAGAATGAATTATGATTTTATTTTTCATAATGCTAATAAAGAAAAAGTACTAGGTAACTATCAAGTTGCAGCAGGGTTATTCACTCAATGTACTCAAATGATACCTGGTGAACCGGCAGCATATTATGAATTAGCAAAGATTTTTGATTATGCAGACCAGAAACAATTAGCTTTAGACAATGCCAAAAAGGCTGTTGAATTAGATGGAGAAAATTATTGGTACAGGTATTTTTATGCTTATTCCTTACAAAAAATAGGAGATACTGAGAATGCAATTAAACAATATAAAAAACTGGTTGAATTAAACCCTGAAAATCCTGAGTTGTTTTATGATTTAGCTGGTATGCAGCTTTATGTTGGAAAATATGAAGAGGCGATAAAAAGTTATAATAAATTAGAAGAAAAAATGGGGATATCAGAAGAAATCTCATTACAAAAACAAAAGGTTTATATAAAATTAAATGATATAGACAAAGCTGCGGCAGAAGTTCAAAAATTAATTGACAAGTATCCAGAAGAAACTAAATATCAAGGGTATTTAGCAGATTTGTATTTGGCAAACAACTTAAATGAAAAAGCTTTTGAAATTTATCAGAAAATTTTAGAAAAAGATTCGACAGATACTTTTTCTCATTTAGGGCTATATGACTATTACCGAAATATAGGAGAAAAAGAAAAAGCGTATCAAGAAATTAAATATGTTTTTGAAAGTGAAGATTTTGATATTGATTCAAAAATGCAAATTTTACTTTCTTATTATGCTTACACTGAAAATGATTCAGAACTTAAAAAAGAAGCATTTGAATTAAATAAAGTTTTAATAAAAACACATCCTACCGAAGCAAAAGCATTTACTATTTATGGTGATTTTTTATACCGTGAAAAGAAAGTAGAGAGTGCAAAAGAAAACTACCTAAAAGCAATAGAATTAGACAGTTCTAAATTTGCAATTTGGAGTCAAGTTTTATTAATTGATGCTGAGCTACAGAATTATGATGATTTATTAATTCATAGTAAACCTGCAATTGATTTATTTCCCAATCAACCAATGTTTTATTTCTTTTATGGAGTTGCAAATATGCAGAAGAAAAATTACCAAGAAGCAGTTGATTATTTTGAGTTAGGGAAAGATTTTGTGATTGAAAACCCTCCTTTATTAGCTCAGTTTTATGCAAATTTAGGCGATAGTTATAACCAATTAAAACAATATAAAAAATCAGACAATTCTTATGAAGAAGCATTAAAAATTGAACCTCGAAATATTTTTGTGTTGAATAATTATGGATACTATTTATCGTTAAGAGAAGAAAACTTAGAGCGAGCTGAAGAATTATCTGCTTTAGCAAACGAAATAGACCCCAACCAACCCAATTATGAAGACACTTACGCTTGGATATTATACAAGCAAGGAAAGTTTGTAGCAGCAAAAGAATGGCTAGAAAAGGCAATAGCAAATGGTGGAGATAAAAATGCTGTAATTCTTGAACATTTGGGAGATGTGCATGCTAAATTAAACAACATTGAGAAGGCATTAGAGTTTTGGAGATTAGCAAAAGCAATTGGAGAGGGAACAGAGCTACTCAATAAAAAAATTGAAGATAAGAAGTTATATGAATAAGCTGTTGCAGACTAAATATTTCCTTCTTTTTTTCCTTATTTCTTTTGTTGGATGTAAACAAAAAGAAGAGGTTGCTAAAGTAAAAATTGAGCATTATTCATCAAAAGAATTAGTTGATTTATTAAGTAAAAACGAGTTTCAGTTTACCTCTATTTCAGCAAAAGCAGAAATAGAATATACTGAAGAGAAGTCAACTTCATTTAAAGCTCATCTTCGCATACAAAAAGATAGTATAATTTGGATTTCGATTAC
>CAXBPN010000246.1:0-3676 GCA_963977515.1 uncultured Flavobacteriales bacterium | reverse complement strand
GCTAAAGGCTCGTTAGAACCACCCAAATAAATGCTAGCAACTATTAATATGAAGTAATCTAACGTTGAAAAGGAAGGCTTAATAAATAAAGCTAAAAGATAAATAAATGCGATAACACTCCATAAATAAACAACAGTAGAAGTATGCCAAAACCAAGTAGAAGAAGGTGAAACGGAACAAAAAAAGAAAACACTTAGAAAAATAAGCGAGTAAATGATTAACTGATTTTTTGATAAACGATGTGTTAATCGAGTGTTTAAGTTTTTTGCTAGATAAAATATACTTCCAAACAGAAAACTAAAAGTAAATAGATTTGTTATAAATAAGAAAAAGGGCAAATTATAAAACTTAAAACTAATAAGTTGAGAAAAATTGGAAGTCCATCGCCCATGCCAATTAAAATAGAGGTGCTGATAAACTTCACTAAATGATTTGGTTCGAAGTTCACCAATAAAATAAAAGTCGTCAGCAGCTAATCGATTAAACCATGAAGTGATAAGAAGGAATATAATAAACAATACTCCTTGCAGTGTAATTAAAGATGTAGCTTTTAACTTCATAAATGATTAAATCAAAAAATAGATTCCACTTTTCAGTGGAATTAGTTCGATTTTCTTTTCTAAAATATCCTTTCAGAAAAGAATCTCACTAAGTTATAAAACATTATTAACAAGCCTTTAATATAACTGAATTTTCTGCGAATTTTACTACTTAGATTTTTTCAAATTAATTATGCAGCAGTATTTAAAATTATTAGACCATATTCTTGAAAACGGCACTCAAAAAGGAGACCGAACAGGAACAGGAACAATTAGTTGTTTTGGTTATCAAATGCGTTTCGATTTAAGTGAAGGATTTCCTTGTTTAACTACAAAGAAACTGCATTTAAAATCCATTATACATGAGTTGCTTTGGTTTATTAGTGGCGACACTAATATTAAATACTTGCAAGAAAATGGTGTGAAAATTTGGGATGGATGGGCAAATGAAAATGGTGATTTAGGTCCTGTTTATGGTCATCAGTGGCGTAATTGGAATAGTGAAGGAATTGACCAAATTGAAGATTTAATCCATCAAATTAAAACAAATCCAAACAGTCGTAGATTAATGGTTTCGGCTTGGAACCCAAGCGTAATGCCCGATACTTCTGTTTCTTTTGCAGAAAATGTAGCGAACAATAAGGCGGCTTTACCTCCTTGTCATGCTTTTTTTCAATTTTATGTTACAGACGGTAAATTGTCATGCCAATTATATCAACGAAGTGCAGATACTTTTTTAGGAGTACCATTTAATATCGCTTCTTATGCTTTATTTACAATGATGGTTGCTCAGGTTTGTGGATTAGAATATGGAGAATTTATTCACACCTTTGGAGATGTGCATTTGTATAACAACCATATAGAACAAGCTCAATTACAATTAACTCGTGAGCCAAAGAAATTACCAACCATGAAGATTAATCCAAATGTAAAATCAATATTCGATTTTAAATTTGAAGATTTTGAATTGCTTGATTATGAGCCACATCCACACATAAAAGCAGCAGTTTCTTTATAATCCTAATGTCACTCTGAGCGGAGTCGAAGAGTATTAAAAATGAATAAATTAAACTTACCATCTTACCCTATAAAGTTAAAAGAGGAGGGAGGTAAGCAGTTTATTTTTGATTTTATTCGAAGAAAATATTTGGTAAACACCCCTGAAGAATGGGTGCGTCAGAATTTTATCCAATTTTTAATTCAAGAAAAAAAGTATCCTGCTAATTTAATTTCTATTGAAAAAGGATTAAAACTTAATGAACTCCAAAAAAGAGCTGATGCAATAGTACATGATGCAAATGGTAATCCTAATGTTTTAATCGAATTTAAAGCACCATCAATAAGAATTACCGAAGCTACATTTGAACAAATTTCACGTTACAATATGGTATTTAAAGTACCTTATTTAATTGTCTCAAATGGCTTAAATCACTATTGCTGTAAAATTGATTTCACGAATAATTCATTTGAATTTATCAAAGAAATTCCTGATTATAATCAGTTAGTTGTCAAATAAATCAGTAATTTAAAGTCATGAAAAAATTGTTATTCTTTTTTATAGTGTTTATCTCTGTCGAGTTGTATGCTCAACAATCCAAAATCAATTTTGGATTAAAATCGGCAATAAGAAGTGCTAAATCAGAACAATTGTTACCGCTTTTTGTTTACGGGAATGTTCCGGAAATAAAGCAGGCAGTTAATAAAATTGGAGGAAATGTAAAACTAAGTGCAAATAATTTTGTTCAAGTTGATGTTCCTGCAAGTAAAATAGAAAATTTCTCAAAAAATAGTTTTGTAGATTTTATTGAATACAATTTGTCAAAAGGAAGAGTGTTAAATGATACGATGGTAATTCATAACAATGTAGTGCCAATTCATAATGGAAGTCAACCTTTATACCAACCTTATACAGGAAAAGGAGTAATCCTAGGCTTTATTGATACGGGAATAGATATTTATCATCCAGATTTTCAAGATACTTTAGGGAATACCAGAATTTTAGCAATTTGGGATCAATATTTAACAGATGATGGTTCAAGTGGTTATGGATATGGACAAGTGTGGGATTCTACAGCTATAAATAATGGAAGCTGCACGCATACAGATTATAATGGAGTTAATCATGGTACTCATGTAGCAGGAATAGCTGCGGGGAATGGTTTGGGAGTAAATAATTATTGGGGAGTAGCACCAGAATCAAATATAATAATGGTGGCAAGTAATCAAGGAGTTGGCAATTGGTTGTCAACTGTGGTTGATGCTGTAAATTTTATATATGATGTGGCAGATAGTTATAATATGCCATGTGTAATAAATGTAAGTATGGGAGATTATTTTGGCTCACATGATGGTGAGGATGCAGCGTCTTTATTAATTGATAGTATTGTAAATTATAAAGCAGGAAGAGCTTTTGTTTCTGCCGCAGGAAATGCAGGATCTTATCAGTTTCATTTACAACATCAAATTACAAACGATACAACATTTACTTGGTTTAAGTATAATGCTTCATCAGTATTAGGATATGGTTCTGTTTTTTATGAATTATGGGCAGATACAGTTGATTTTAATAATGTTGAATTTTCTGTGGGAGCAAATTTACCTTCTGGTTCTTACGAGGAAAGAGGAAGCACTCCTTTTTATAACATTAAAAATATTTTAGGTTTACAAACTGATACGATTAAAAATGATTCCAATCAAATATTGGGAATTGTTGATTTTTATAGTGAGCTACAAGGTAATAAGTATTTGATACAAGTGCATCAACAAGAACCAGATTCTAATCAATTGTTATTTAGTTTAAAAACAACTGGAAGTGGTAGAATGGATGTTTGGACAATGTCTGCTTTGGGTACTTCAAATATGGTAATAACACCTTTGCCAACATCAACTGTTTTACCCGAAATAGTCAATTATGTTTTGCCAGATTTTGATAAAACGATGGTAAGTAGTTTCCAAAATGTAGCCTCATTATTAACGGTAGCAAACTTTGTGAATAGAGCAAGTTATTTAGATGTGGACACCATTCTAAGGTTTACGGGAAAAACACCAGGAGAAAAAGCTGCTTCGAGTAGTTGGGGGCCAACACGTAGAGGAACATTAAAACCAGATATTGGTGCAACAGGAGATTATGTAATTGG
>CAXBPN010000245.1:0-3706 GCA_963977515.1 uncultured Flavobacteriales bacterium | reverse complement strand
AGGAGGTGGAGCAGTAATTTATTTTGCTAAGAAAAAAGGACTTAATATTCTACATATGGTTGACTCTAGTGCTCCTGCTTTAATTTTAGCCTATGGTATAGGTCGTATAGGTTGCCAACTTTCTGGTGATGGTGACTGGGGTATGCCAAATGATTTGCCAATGTCAGATGCAATTAGTTTTTTACCAGAATGGATGTGGGCTTTTGATTATCCAAACAATGTGTTAGGCATTAATTTGCAACAAGATTTTATGCAAATGGGATTAGAAAGTATTACAGGTAAAGCATGGCCAACTCCTTTTTATGAAACTATAATGGCTTTTATAATTTTTGGAATTTTATGGAGTATTAGAAAAAAGATAGCAGCTCCAGGTGTAATGTTTTCCATCTATCTTGCATTTAACGGATTAGAACGATTTTTTATTGAGTTTATAAGAATAAATCCTCGTTATAATGTATTAGGATTGGAGCTTTCTCAAGCTCAAATTATTGCTGTTTTATTTATGGTTTTTGGAGTTGCTGGAGCTATCTATTTTAATAAGAAAGCAAAACCAAGTTTGTAGCTTATTTTTTATAAGAATAATGCCCTATTATTTTGTAATCAAATAAACAATCGGCTAATACTTGACCGCCACCAATATTATGTACAATTAAATTTCTCTTTTCATCAGCAGATTTTTTATTTACAACTAAACCTATATGAGTTGTTCCACCTCCCAAGTTCCAACAAACAATATCTCCAGGTAAATAGTCATCAGCATTATTAACGGTACTCTTAACTTCTCCAAACCTTGTAAAGAATACCATTAAGTTTGGAACTCTTCTGTGGTCAATATTTTTATCAGTTTTACTAAGTCCCCAGTTTTTTGGATATTTATTAAAATTGGCTTTCATATCTTCATGAACTTCTTTTTGTAAATCGATGTCTAGCTTTCTATAAGCTCTAATAATTACATCTGTACAAACTCCCTTACCTTCGGGTACATCACCATTTGGGTAGGGAATAGCAAAATAACTAGGGTCATAATCTACTTGTTGTGCTGTCAATTTAATGCCTGCATCCGAAAGTTGACTAAAGAAATTATCTTGACAAAATATATTTACAGTAAAGCTTATTAAAAATAATAAATGAAGGGTTATATGTTTTACGAAATTCAAATTTTTGATATTAAGAAGGTACGTTAAGCACTAATTTTGTGCCAATATTAACTTCAGAAGTTAAGTTAAACGACCCTCCAATTATTTTAATACGTTGTTCCATGTTATTTAAACCAATCCCATTATTTTGGTTAATAGAATTTAGGTCAAATCCTATCCCATCATCACCTATTTCGAGGGTCATAGAATATTTATTATGAATAATATCTATAGTAATAGTTTTTGCTTGTGCGTATTTTATAGAATTATTGATAAACTCCTGAACTACTCGATATACATTAGTTGTAATTGTTAGATTGTTGCTTAAAGGTTTATTCCCTGCAACATTGAGCACAAATTTTAAAGGTATATTTTTATGACGACCAATAAGCTTCGTTATAGCGTCACAAATAAAATCATCTTCATTTAAAGGATATAAATTGTGAGAAATATTTCTTATTTCTGTAATAGATTCTTTGGTCGATTGAATAATATCATCTAAAATAAAATCATTTTCTTTAACAATAATGACAGATTTTAAAGATTGAAGTTTCATGTTAATTCCAGCAATACTTTGTGAAATACCATCATGTAATTCAAAAGCAAGACGTTGCCTTTCTTTCTCTTCTCCACTTATCATTGCTGCAGTTAATTTTTTTACTTGTTCTTTTTCATTAGTAATATCATGAAATATCAATAGTGCCCCAATAATTTTATTATTTTGATAATAAGGAGAACTACTTAGAATAGCATTAATTATATTCCCATCTTTTGTGCTTAAATTTATTTCGTAATGTTCATTTTTCTTTTCTTGAATACCTTCTATTGTTAAACTTATTTTTTCTTCACTTTCATTATCAGCTAAAAGGAACTCCCCACGTTTATCAATTAAGTCTTCATTTTTGTAGCTTAATAATTTAAGTAATGATGGATTTACATACTTTATTACACCATTATTATCACTAATTAGTAAGGCATCACTCATATTATTAATAATACTATCAGATACTTTGTAAGGAGAAAAAGAAAGTAGATTGTATTTTTTTAAAGCAATTATGGATGCAATAGAAAAAATGGTAATTGTAGCAGTTGTTAAAGGTATAGGAGGGATGTCTAATAGTTCGGGAAAAATAATTTCTGTAATAAGACCTTGTATAAAAGGAATAAGGAAACCAACAGCAAATAACCCAGATCTAGCATCTTTTTGTTTAATCCAAAAGTTAATTAATAATAAGGTTGTAGCTATACCACATATTGAAATATAAAGAGATTCTAGAGAATAGATAGTTGAATCAGTTGTATTTAAAAAACCATAGGAAGAAGAATAAGTAAATTCAGTGTTAGTCCATTGAAGTATATTTGATATAATAAAGAAAATAGCAGGAAAAAAGATAAAGAAACTTACCAGAGATGATTTCATATTGACTATGAATTTGGTAAAAATTAAGCTAAAATAAAGACAACTAGCAATAACAATTAATGACCCCGCTTGAGCTATTATATATAGGTTTTTGGCTGTGTTAATATCTTGAGTTAACTTCAAAAAGCCTTCGCTAATTTGCCAAGCCATTGCAGAAAAAACAAGCATTGAAAATGCATTAGAAAGCTTTGACTGAGGTAAAAAGAAATAAGAATAGATAAATATGGCTAGGTTTATTAAGCCGGGAATAAATGCTAAAAGTGCTATGTCTAACTGTTGAGGGAGCAATACTTTAATTTTAAATAATAATACGATTAAAACCTTTTAAAGGGTCTAAAATAAAAAATAAGAAAATTACATTAATTTTATAGAAAATAATATTAAGTTATGAATATATTGAAAGAAGGAGATAAAGCACCAGACTTTGGAATTTTAGACCAAAATGGAGCTATTCGTCATTTATCAGAATTTAAAGGAAAAAAAATAATACTTTACTTTTACCCTAAAGATTTAACGCCGGGGTGTACGGTTGAGTCATGTAATTTAAGAGATAATTATAGTGATTTAATAAAGCAAGGTTTTGAGGTGATTGGAGTAAGTGCCGACAATGAAAAAAAACACAATCGATTTATTGATAAGTATGAATTGCCATTTACTTTGTTGGCAGATGTAGATAAAAAAGTAATTAACGCTTATGGTGTTTGGGGGCCTAAAAAATTTATGGGGAAAACTTATGATGGAATACATCGAACTACTTTTGTTATAAATGAAGAAGGGATTATAGAAAAAGTGATTACAAAAGTGAAAACAAAACATCATACTGCTCAAATATTAGAAGAGTTAGGTTTGTGAAAATAACAGCAATAATTAGCTTAAAGTTTAATTATTTACGTTTCCATTAGCTCTATAGCTATTGATTTTATTGGAGTTTTTAAAATAAATTTAAAAAACTACATATTGTAGGTTTTTTGACTTATATTTGTAGAGTTAAAAATAATTACAGATAAGTTTTAAAATATATAAACATGGCAGAAGTAAATGCAGAGAAATTAAAAGCACTACAATTAACAATGGATAGGTTGGAAAAAACCTATGGAAAAGGAACGGTAATGAAACTAGGAGATGCTCCAGTTTTAGATGTAGATGTTAT
>CAXBPN010000244.1:0-3757 GCA_963977515.1 uncultured Flavobacteriales bacterium | reverse complement strand
TCGCTTTAATTATTGTTCTTTCAGCTTTTAATGGTTTACAAACCTTAGTTGAAGATTTATATGCTTCTTTTGACCCTGATATTAAAATTACTGCTGTAACAGGCAAAACCTTTCACATTTCAGATTTTCCAAAAGAAAAAATAGCCTCTCGTAAAGATGTTGTTTTTTGTTTGGAATCGATAGAAGATGTAGCATTATTTAAATATAGTGACAAACAAACAGTAGCTACTTTAAAAGGAGTAGAGCCTTCATTTTACAAAATGACAGGCTTAGATTCATTGATGTTTGATGGCAAGGTTAGTTTTGATGAAGAAGAAAACCATTACTTACACTTTGGTTACGGAATTGCAGATAATTTATCATTATACCTTGGTAGTAAATTTCAAGATAAAGTAAGTGTTATTGTTCCAAAAAGAGGAAACAAAAAATCCTTTTTACCAACTGACGAGTTTAATCGAAAATATGCAAATGCTGCTGGTGTTTTTTCGGTAAGTCCCGATTTCGACACAAAATATGTGCTTTCATCTCTTTCGTTCGCTCAAGAGCTGCTAAACCATAAAGGAAAAATATCTTCTGTTGAGTTAAAAATAAATCCAGATGCTAACCTTGATAAAATTAAAACTGAAATTGAAAGTATTGTTGGTTCAAATTACAAAGTGCAAACTCGTTATGAATTAAATGAACTTATTTTTAAAACTAACGAAACCGAAAAATGGATTACTTTCTTAATCTTAACTTTTATATTGATAATTGCTTCTTTTAATATTATAGGATCATTAACCATGCTTATTATTGATAAAAAGAAAGATGTGTGGATATTAAAAACTATGGGTGCAAGTAACACCCTCATTCAAAAAATATTTTTTGCTGAAGGAATGCTTATAAATTTGCTTGGTGCATTTACAGGAATGGTTTTAGGTGCTTTAATCTGTTGGGCTCAACAAACTTTTGGTTTGCTTAGATTAAATGGTGGCATTGTTGATTTTTATCCTGTAGAATTACAAATTATGGATTTTGTAAATGTAACTGGCTTGGTAATTATTATTGGGGTTTTAGCTTCTTGGTATCCAGCACGAATTTTGACAAAACGTCATTTATAAAACAATCGTATTTTTGTATCTTAAAAATTTAATCATGAAAAAATTATCACTATTTACTGCAGCTATTGCTTTTACGCTTGTAAGTTGTAAAACTACCAGCACTTCAACTGATAGTACTACCGAAGAAACTGAAAAAAAACCAACAGAAACTTCTCCTAAAAAACCGACTAACATGAAGAGTTTGACTTATCCTACAGAGTAAGTTAAACTTTAACTCCAATTACGCAAACATTCCTTCGACTTCTCCCGTTAGAAAAACGGGATTCGCTCAGGACAGGCTGACTCGTTTGCATTATATTCTTACGCCTATTATGCAAACATCGTCAATTTGTTCAAGGTCGCCTCTCCATTTTTCAAAGGCCTTGTCAATGATTGTTTTTTGTTCTTCCATTGATTGGTCTTGAATGGATAATAGCAACTCTCTAAATGCTTTAGCTTTAAACTTTTTACCTTTTTCTCCTCCAAATTGGTCAACATATCCATCAGAAAATATGTAAATACTATCTCCTTTCTCTAATTCGAAAGTATGCGTAGTATAAGGTTCTGGATTATCGAACTGCCCTATAGGTTGTTTGTTCGCTTTTATTTCTGTTAGTTCATATTCCAGCACTTGATGTGGGGTCTTCTCTTTAGAAAGATGATTAGGGCGTATTATCCATAATGGATTGTGGGCTCCAGCATATTCCAGCAAAGCTGCTATTTCGTGTTCAGAGTTTAAAGTTTCTTTGTTTTCTTTTAACATTGAACCTTTAACATTGAACCTTAAACTACAGAGAGCGATATCCATTCCATCTTTTACCTCATCTTCACTTTTTTCAAATTCTGCAATTACTATTTCTCGTGTTTTATTTAATATTTCTCCAGGATCTGTTAACCCATATTCCCTTACACTTCTGTTCAATCCATTATTACAAACTACACTTACCATTGCTCCGGGCACACCATGGCCAGTACAATCAGCTGCGGCGAATAAAACAATGTCGTCATTGCTGGCTTGACCAGCAATCTCATTTTGAGTGGTAGAGTTCTTATTTTTAGAAGATTCCGGGTCAAGCCCGGAATGACGTAAAGAAACCGACTCCATCCAATAGAAATCTCCTGCAACTATATCTTTAGGTTTGTATAAGATAAAACTCTCTGTTAAGTATTCTTTTACCACTTTAAGTGGTGGTAAAATGGCGTTCTGTATTCGTTTAGCATAAGTAATCGAATCCATTATTTCTTGATTTTTTTCTTCCAGTTCGTGGTGAGCGGCCTCTACTATCTGTTTTTGTTTAGATATAATTTCATGAGATTTAGATTTGTTCTTGTATCCAATAAAAATAAAAATTGCAATGGTTAGCACAAAACCAATCCCTATAATCAATCCAACTCTGTACATTCCTTCTTTCTGTAATTTTATTTCATTTTCAGATAATAAAACTTCTTTAAGTTGCTTATCTTTTTCAAGGTTTTTAATTTCTAATTCTTTTCTTTCATTTTCATATTTTGCTGCTAATCCATTAATCTGCTTGGTTTGTTCAAGTCCTAAAATTGAGTCTTGAAGTTGAACATGTATCTCATAATTTTCTAAAGCATTCTTATAATCTTTTTTTATTTTATAATAACTTGCTAAACTTGAATGCACACTACTTAGACTCTTGATATTTTCTGTTCTATTAGCGATTTCTTTAGCTTTCATTGCATATTGGTAAGAAGCCTTTAGTTTATTTAAATTGAAATAGACATTACTGAGGTTGATATAATTTTTAAACAACTGAGAATCATCTCCTCTCTCTAAATTATATATTAACGCTTCTTTGAATATTTTTTCCGCTTTGGGATATTCTTTTTTTAGATACGATATGCAACCTAAATTGAGTAATCCATTTGAAATGTTTTTAGTGTCTCCAATTTTTTTCCCAATGTCTAAAGATTGGTGGAAATATATTTGGGCACTATCCAAATTATTTAATTGCATAAGCATTGCCCCTATATTATTTAAACACATTTGAATATTTTTTGGGTTTTTTTTCCTTGTATAATAATTTAACGATTTCCTATAGGTCTCAATTGATTTGTAAAATTGGTTCATATAAGAATACAAATTTGCTAAGTAGTTTAAAGTGAGAATTTCTAATGCTTCATTTTTTTCTTGTTCTGCAATTTTTAAAGCCTCCTGTAAACTATTAAATGAATCTTCATACTTACCCATATCCATAAAAACATACGCAATATTCGAATGCATATAACCTGCATTAACCTTTTCTCCTTGTTTTAAATATTCTTCTAAAGATCTATGATATGCTGTTATAGATTTCTGAAATTCAGAAAGTTGCCAATAAGTATCTCCCATTAATTCATAATACGATGAGGTGTATTTGGGAATATCATGTTTTTTCAAAAATGCTAACCCTTTGTTTAGAAGAAATATTGTTGTGTCAGGGTTTAAATACTTTATGTCACTGGTAATTTTATAAATAACATTAAGAATAGAGGTGTCTTTTTGTGCGTCATATTTCTGATATAGGGTCCATAAACTATCTACATTCTCAGTTCTTGCACCAAAACTAATAAGAAAAAATATACCCAAAAGAAACTTCTTCATAATACTAATTATCAAATCAATCCCGTCCTAAATAAATTTCAAGACAAATCAAAAGTATTGAATTTACTAC
>CAXBPN010000243.1:0-3828 GCA_963977515.1 uncultured Flavobacteriales bacterium | reverse complement strand
CCGAGTAATGGTAATACGGTATCACAGTTTAGCCACAATGCTATGCAAGATAAGGATGGTAATTTATTATTTTTTATAGTAGATGGAGTAATTTATGATAGTGAAGGTTATTATATAGCCCGTATGACAACAGATTATGGTTATGCTGGAGATATGGTTGGATTTGTAGAAACAGTAATAGTACCAGTACCAGGAAATTGTCAGCAGTATTATATAATTGGAACCACAGGAGGTGATGTTGTAAGTGTAGGTAGTCACACAGGTTTAAGAGCATATTATGCTCTATTAGATTTTTCATTTGATAATTTTATTACAGGAAGAAAAGGGATATTAGTAGATCCAATAACTCCAGCCCCATTAGGTATGCCAGGAAATCAAGCATGGGATGATAAAAACAATATATTTCCTTTAAGCGATTTATTGCCTGATTTTTATGGTTCTGCAGAAGAAAAAGAAGTTTCTATTGCCGTATCTAAGTTAAGAAGTGATAATACAAGGCTGTTATTTTTGCAAGGACCAGCAGATGTTTATCGTTTTACAATCTCATCAACAGGCATAAGCTATGATAATTATAGTTTATTTATTGACAATACAATTGTAGCTAATAATGGAGAGGGGGGTAGTCGTTCAGAAATGGAGTTAATAGAAACTGTAAATGGTTATCGAATAGCATTTTCTTATATGTCAACATTTTCTCCAAACATTGGTAACATTGGGATGGCACTATTTGTAGGAGAGTTAAATAACAGTGGAGATTTGCTAAGTTATAATGTTAAATCATTACCATTAGATGTTCAAAATTCTACGTACACTCCAAATATCAAAGGGTTGGAATTTTCACCTAATGGAGAATACTTGTACATTACGCACGACCCAACCAATGATATTCCTTTTCCGTTTAAAATTTATGAAGTAAGCACCAACAGTTTTATAGCTTTAACTAATAATACCATGGTGAGTGAGATACCTGCCTTTAAAAATTCACAAATAGAATTAGGTAAAGATGGTAAATTGTATTTAGCTAATGAAACTTCTTTAGCCACTATTGGTAATTCTAATAATCCAGGTGTTGGTGGTAGTAACTTAAATTGGAATAGTTCAACCCAAACAATTAATTATAATCTTTTTAATTATACAAGCGAGTTAGTTTTTTGGATATATCCACTCCCCGACCAAATAGATGGGATGGATTATACAGCACATACATCTACACTCGAATGTTGCTTGGTGTTTAATACCTACACAACAGGCACCGACAATGCCAACCACCAGCAATATAATACACAAACATGGAATACTACCAGTTCAGGAAACAACCCCTTTGGAGTAGATGTAATAACAGTAAAAGACGAATTAATAATAAAAGCAGGAGCAAACATAACTGCCAATAATTTACGATTTGAATTTGCACCAAAAGCCAAATTAACCATAGAACAAGGAGCAACATTTACCGCTAATAATTGTACACTAACCGTAAATACCGAGTGTGGTAATGATGTAATGTGGAATGGTATAGATGTAATAGGAGTAGGGTCTGGATTACAGTCAGGCTCAGGTAAATTTATTGCTAATGGTTCGCTTATAGAACACGCATATTTAGGAGCACATAACTTTAAAACACAATTAGATGCGAATAATGATATAAAAGAGGACTATGGCTACCGAGGAGGAATAATATTAGCCCAAAATACCACTTTTAGAAATAATCGTAGAGGAACCGTATTTTTCGATTATCAAAATTCAAATGGAGCAGACGATAATTCACGATTTACCAATTGTACATTTGTAACCGATAACCAGCTAAACGTGCCAAGCTATACAGCAAGTGTAATTATGGTACACTTATATGGAGTGCAAGGCGTAAACTTTTATGGTTGTGATTTTAAAAACACAGCCAATTATAGCACTATTCCTTATCAAGATAGAGGAGTAGGAATTGTTGCCAATAATAGTTTATTAACCGTAAAATCAATTTGTTTAAGTATAGGTTGTGCTAATGAAGACAAAGGAAACTTTATTGATTTGTTTAAAGGAATAGAAGCTAATTCTTCATTAAGTTCAGCACGAACAACCCATGTATCTAAAACCAATTTTGTAAACAATTGGAGAGGAATACGATTAATTGCCAATAACTTAGCTACCATAAAAAATAATTACTTTGATGTTGGAGCAAATTATAATGGAGATGGTTCTTATGGTGTAAATTTAGTTTCATCAAATAAATATAAAGTTGAAGAAAATTTCTTTACCACAACCCATAACGGTTATTTAGGAGTTGGTATAAATGGCTCAGGAGGAGCAAACAATAACGAGATTTATAGAAATACATTTAACAATTTACAAGTAGGATCACAAGCACAAAATATTAATGGGAGCTTAGATACAAACGGTGGTTTAGGTTTAGAGTTTAGGTGTAACACATATACCAGTACCAAAGAAGTGGACATATTAGTTTCTAGTGGAATGATAAAACCAACCCATGGACAATGTGTTGATTTAAAATCGCCATCCAATAATAAATTTTCATATACTGCTTCATGGGGAGATTTTTGGCAAAACACAGGAGTTGAACATGTAACCTACCAGTTTAGTCAACCTAATGGTTATAATCTTGAACCAAGGTATTTTCCATCAACACCAACATATTATAATGATATAAATACCTTTCCAACCTATTGTTCATCAATATATAGTCCGTCAACTGGTTGTCCAAATCGTATAAAAAAACCTATAGTAGATTTAGGAAATGATTTATCAGCTTTTAAACAAACAGTAAATGATTTAGAAACCAATATAGATGGAGGGAGTACCGCTAATTTGTTAGCAGCTATACAAACCCAATCGACAGGCAATTTAAAAAATACCTTAATGGCAGCATCACCTTATTTAAGTGATAAGGTATTGCTAGCTTATATGCAAACCAATTCACCAAACGGACACCTAAAGCAAGTATTGTTGGCAAATAGTCCATTAAGTATGAATGTACAAGGAGTTTTAAGCCAAATGAATTTGCCAAAGGGAATAAAAAATCAACTAGAAAAAGCCCAAACAGGAGTTTCGGCAAGAGATGAACTGGGAATAGAAACAGCCTATTATGAAAATGAAGTAGAAAAAACAAAAGATGATATCGTACGTTATTATCTGTTTGAAGAAGGAATTGAAGAACGAATGAAAAAGATAGCTGAGTTTTTAGAACAAGAAAACTGTTCTAAAGATAGATGTATAAAAGCGTGTATTTATACAGCAAACAAAGAATACACTAGAGCACGAGAAGAATTAGCTATTTTAGCTCAAAATCCAGCAAATGCAGATTTTTGTAAACTGTATGACAAGATGATATTACTAGAGCAATCAACATCTGTAGAAGAAGAATTGAAAAACAATTCAACTATTCAAACATCAATAGTAGAAGTTGCTGAATTAACAACAGAAAGACAAGAAGTAGCAATTGCTCGTAATTTATTACAGCGAGCAGAATTAACAAGTTATATAGATGAAATAGAGCCTTTTATACCACCAAGTTCGGGAGCAAGATTGATGTATGAACAAGAAACCCAAGCATCAAACCTTGAACTGGAAACTTCAAATGTAATAAGCGTTTATCCAAATCCAGCAAGTAGTGAAGTAAATATAGCTCATAATTTATCAGCTAAAAATGGAGTAATACGATTCAAAGTTTATAACATGTTAGGTAAAGAAGTGATGAGCACCACAATAAACTCATCAAGTAATACCATAGAATTAACAACATTAAAATCAGGAGTATATTTTTACAGCATCAGCCAAAATAACAATACCATTAAAACTGATAAGTTGATTGTGAGGTAA
>CAXBPN010000242.1:0-3849 GCA_963977515.1 uncultured Flavobacteriales bacterium | reverse complement strand
TCTTTTGCACCAAGCTATACCTATACTCCATTAGATGATGATTTATTAACAGTTACGGCAAGCACTTTTTGTGGCGATATTACTTGGAACAAGCATGTTGTTGTCTATCCAGAAATAGACATAACAGCTTCACCAGATACAATAATCTGTGATGGAGATATGGTTAATTTGAATTTAACAGGTCTTTTAAATGAATGTACTTATTTATTAACCTTAATAGATTCAGCAGGTAATGGTTGGAGTGGTTTTGAAGGAGTTGATATTAAGATAAATGGTGTTTTATATGAAGCTGGAGTTTCTGTACAAAATTGTGGAGGAACTTATTGTACAACATCCATGGTAATACCAATTAATGATGGAGATGTATTAACACTAGAATACACATCAGGAGCAACAGATGCTGAAAATACAGTTCAACTGTATGATGCATCAAATACTGAATTACTAAACATTACAAGCCCTACAACAGGAGTTATCGGAACATTTAACACCTCATGCAATAATGCTTATGATATTACTTGGAGTCCATCAGCACAACTTTCGGACGCAACAATTACAAACCCAATTTTTAATGCAAGTACACCTGAAACATTGGGAGCAACGGTATTTTTAAATGCTAATCCAAACTGTGTAGGAACATCAAATACCATATATTTAGATGTCAGGTCAATAGATGTCCCTGATATAGTAGGAGATACCGTTATCTGTATAGGCACAACAGTAAGTTTAAATATAAATGCAGACTCAGTATTGTGGTGGGGAGATACTACAAATGTAAGTACTACATTTACTTTTACCCCACAACAAGATAGTTTGGTGACAGTTACAGCAACTACATTTTGTGTAAAAAATGCAGTGACAACACATTATGTAGCAGTAAATCCTTTACCAATTATTAATACAATAAGCGACACAACAATTACCATTCAAGATGTAATTACATTAACAACAACAGGAGGAGAAATTTATTCATGGTCTCCAGATATTTATTTAAATTGTAATGATTGTTCAGACCCTATAGCCTCTCCAGACGAAACAACAACATATCAAGTTACAGTTACCGATTCAAATGGATGTGTTTCGAGTAGAACCATTAATATAGAAGTGTTAATCCCAGATTTATTTATACCGAGTGGATTTTCACCAAATGGAGATGGAGTAAATGATTTAGTTGAAGTAAGAAGTTTAAGTATAGTGTCAATGAACATAAAGATATATGACAGATGGGGAGCATTAATCTTTGAATCAAATGACCAAGAAAGAAGTTGGGACGGGACGTTTAATGGGACTAATTTGGACGCAGGAGTTTATGTATATAAATTTGAATCAAAAATGGTAGATGGAATGAAGATAGAACAAAGTGGAACAATAACTTTATTTAGGTAATAATGAAAAAAATAGCAGGATTAATATTGGTTTTGTTGGTTTGTAGCGTTGAAAACTTGTCTGCTCAAGACACTCGTTTTTCTCAATTTAATTCAGCACCTATGTTGTTAAACCCAGGGTTGGTTGGAATGGGAAACGGGTATAGTAGAGCAACTTTAAATTATCGTTCTCAATGGACGGGAATAAAAAACTCTTTTAAAACCACCGCAGTATCTGTTGATCTTCCGATATTTTCAGAGAAAATGAATTGGAAAAGAGGATATTTAGGTGCAGGATTAGCTTTTTATACAGATAAAGCAGGTGCTGGAAAACTAGGTACAAATGAAATTAACTTTGCAGTAAGTTCTGTTTTATTTGTCGGAAAAAGCAGTAAAATCTCTTTGGGAATTATGGGAGGATATGTTCAAAAATCGGTTAATCCAAATAATATTGAATGGGGAACTCAATATGATGGATATAAGTATAATGGGGAAATAGAAAGCGGCGAAAATTTTGCAGCAGTTTCAACCAAAACATTTGATATGTCAGCAGGGATAGGGTATAGATATTATACGGGAACAAAAGCAGTTAGTAACAGAGATCAAAAATTAATAGAATTAGGACTAGCTTCATTTCGCTTATTTGAACCTAAATATGAGTTTTTACTAGCAGGCGAAAGCCAAATGAGTAGAAGATATGTTGCCCATGGAAGGTATTTATCTTCACTAAGCAATTCAAATTTAGTATTAGGGGGAACTTTTCTTTTTATGAAACAAAACACTTCACAAGAAATTACTTTTGGACCCGAATTTAGATACTCCTTAATGACAGACACTAAATATACTGGATATCTAAAAGATTCTTATATAGGAGCTCAGCTTTTATATCGTTATAAAGATGCAATTATACCAGTTATATTTTTCAAATTTGGTAATTTCAAGTTAAGTGGTTCTTATGATTACAATCTATCCTCTTTAAAAGGTGCTGGAGGCAAAGGTGTTAATGGATTTGAATTTTCTATTCAGTTTAACGATTTTGAAGGTACTCTATTCGGTCAAGGGAGTAAGCACGTAACCATGAAAGGGAGTACAGGAAATCTTTAAGCAAGTTTTTTAACATTTCTTTTTTACAACTTATCTTAAATAGTTTCTACATTGTAAATCAATGTTTTATTTTTGTTTAATTAATAAAAATTTAGCACGATGAATTACAACAATATCTTAATTGAAATAGCAGATAAAATTGCTGTTTTAACTATCAATCGTCCAAGCCAATTAAATGCGTTAAATTCTGAAACGATAAAAGAATTAGGAGAAGCATTTAAAAGCTTGGAAAGTGATGCAAATGTAAAAGCAATAATTATTACAGGATCAGGCGAAAAGGCTTTTGTTGCTGGAGCTGATATTAAAGAATTTTACCAGTTTAGTGTTGCCGAAGGTAAAGAGTTAGCAGCCAAAGGTCACCAAAATTTATTCGATGTAGTTCAAAACTTAACAACACCAGTAATTGGAGCAGTTAATGGTTTTGCTTTAGGAGGAGGGCTAGAATTAGCGATGAGTTGTCATTTTAGATTAGCATCAGATAATGCTAAGTTAGGATTGCCTGAAGTTACACTTGGAGTAATACCAGGCTATGGAGGAACACAACGTTTAGCACAGCTTGTTGGCAAAGGAAGATCCATGGAAATGATAATGACAGCTAAAATGATTACGGCTGATGAGGCATGTAATTATGGATTGGTTAATCAAGTTACTACTCAAGAAGAATTGTTAGCGACTTGTCAAAAAATAGCGTTAAAGATTGTTAAAAACTCATCTGTGGCTATAGCGGGAGCAATAAGAGCAGTAAATGCAGGTTATACAGATGGCGTAAATGGTTTTGAAACAGAAATTGAAGAATTTGGAAAGTGTTTTGGAACAGAAGATTTTAAAGAAGGAACAACAGCATTTATTGAAAAACGTAAAGCTAATTTTAAATAACCCCCTAAATCCCCCAAAGGGGGACAAATGTTTAAAGTGAAATATATATATATATTTATAACACCAATATTGTTCTGCGATATATATAACTGGTGTGCTAGAAACTCCTCCCCTTCGGGGAGGTTGGGAGGGGCTATATGAGCAACCCTCTAAAAAAACTAGCAAGTCAAACAGCCGTTTATGGTCTTACAACCATTATAGGAAGGTTAATGACATGGTTTTTGGTTCCTATTTATATAGGTGCTGCAAAATTTTCTACAGATCAATATGGGATTATTACTGAAATGTATTCTTATGTTGCATTTTTAGTGGTCTTTTTAACTTATGGAATGGAAACCGCTTATTTTAGGTTTTCTACCCAAAAAGATGAGAATAAACAGCAAGTTTATTCAACCATAGTTTATTCTTTATTAGCCACCTCTTTTATTTTTATTGCAGCAGCTTTTTTGTTTAACCAACCAATTGCCGATTGGTTAAAATATCCAAATAATAAAGAATTTGTTAC
>CAXBPN010000241.1:0-3897 GCA_963977515.1 uncultured Flavobacteriales bacterium | reverse complement strand
TTAAAGTTAATATTTTTCTACTTTTAAACTGTACTATTTTTGGGGAAGCTTACAGAACCTGAAATCTCCTTAGTTTATGTTTCGACAAGTGTGACAAAGAAATAATTTTAAGAAATTACATTTTTTGATTCGTTAAATAATTAGCTACTTTTAAAGTCAAATAATTACCCTATTGGAAATAGCAATTACCATATTTTACTTTATACTTTTTTGTTTCATTATCAATAAGTTATCTTTTTTTGATGATGATGTAATTTCAAAAAAATGGTTTATTGGTATTTTCACCATTAAGGTTTTAGTAAGCATCCTGCTAACTTTAATTTACACCTACTACTACACCGACCGCTCTACTGCCGATATTTTCAAGTATTTTGACGACAGCAAAATTATGTATGGAGCCCTAAAAACCAATCCGCTAGATTTTTTAAAAATGCTTTTGGGAATTGCTAACGATAGCCAATATTTTAACGAAACTTATTACGATAATATGCGCTTTTGGTACAGCCAAGGTTCTACCAATTTATTTACCGATAGCCACACTATTATTCGATTTAATACCATCGTTCAGTTCTTCTCGTTTGGTTATTTTAATGTACATAATGTATTTATCAATTTTGTATCACTAATTGGGTTAACTGCCATTTTCAACTTAGTAAAACCTTATTTTAAAACGTGTAAAAAAGTATTATTTTATGCTATATTTTTAGCACCATCTGTTTTATTTTGGGGTTCTGGTTTACTAAAAGAAAGCATCATCTTTTTTGGCTTAGGGTTGTTATTATTATACCTCAAACGGATTTCTGAAAATTTTTCTTGGAAAAGTACTTTGTTTATTTTAATAGCAATTCTATTAATTACATACACTAAACTTTATGTGTTAGCTGCTTTAAGTCCAGCTTTATTAGGCTTTGGTTTAAACAAAACCATTTTAAAAAATAAGCTATTTTTTAGTTATTTACTAAGTTGTTTAATTATTATTAGTGCATCCTTTTTATTGTTAGCTGCTCCATTAAAAATAAACCCTATTCAATTAATTATTGCCAAACAACACGATTTTATTGAGTTAATGAACCAAGTACAGAATTCAAGTTCTTTTACTTTTCCAATAATTCAATCGACCTCAGACGTAATTTTAGCCATTCCAAACGCATTAATTGCCACTTTTATTCGTCCTTTTTTATGGGAATGTAATTCTCCATTTATGCTAATGAGTGCTGTAGAAAATTTAGACATTATCACTTTTTTTATTGTTGCCTTATTTTTTAGGAAAAAGAAAATCAATTACAATCTATTATTGTTCTGCCTTTCTTTTGTTTTGTTTCTATACATCCTTACAGGACTTACCGTTCCTAACTTTGGAGCTATTGCACGTTACAAAGTACCAGCACTACCCTTTTTACTTATTGCTATTTTATCCATTATTGATATTGAAAAATTAAAAACTAAATTCAAATTTATAGCTCCTTTTGTATGATGAAATCTTTGTTCAATAAATCACTTTTATCTGTAATCATAATTTTATTTTTTGGATGCACACCAACCGAAAAAATAGATTTGATTGTACACAATGCTAAAGTTTATACCGTTAACGACATCTTTAATATTACTGATGCTATTGCCATAAACAATGGTAAAATAATAGCTGTTGGACCAGAGAATGAGATTAAAAACAAATATCTAGCAAAAGAATATTTAGATGCTAAGAAACGACCTGTTTATCCTGGTTTTATTGATGCACATTGTCATTTTGTTGGTTATGCAAAAAGTTTGCAGCAAGTAAATTTAGTGGGTACTACTTCTTTTAATGAAGTACTCGAAAAAGTGGTTGAGTTTAGCAAAACCAATTCTAACACTTGGATTACAGGTAGAGGTTGGGACCAAAACGATTGGGAAGTAAAAGAATATCCAACCAAACAACAATTAGATAGTCTTTTTCCTGAACAACCAGTTTGTTTAAAACGAATTGATGGTCATGCTGCTTTGGTAAATCAAAAAGCGTTAGAGCTTGCTAATATTACTACCTCAACACAAATTGATGGAGGAGTTATTGAAAAAACAAATGGAAAACTAACCGGTATTTTAATTGACAATGCTGTTGGCTTAATCACAGCTGTTATTCCTGATTTTACTGCACAAGAACTTGCTGATGCGTTAATAAAAGCCGAACAAGATTTATTTAAAGTTGGGCTAACAACTGTTGATGATGCAGGATTAAATCGTATGCAAATAGAAACCATTGAGCAACTACAAAACGATAGTTTACTTAAAATTAAGGTCTATGCCATGATTAGTGCAAAGCCCGAATTATTTGATTATTACCTAAAAGAAGGACCTTACAAAACTGAACGATTAAATGTGAGTTCATTTAAATTTTATGCCGATGGTGCACTTGGCTCAAGAGGTGCTTGTTTACTCGAACCTTATAGCGATATTATTGAACAAAAACATTATGGTTTATTAATTGAACAACAAGCATTTTACGAGAAACATGCCCAACAATTGTACGATAAAGGTTTTCAAATGAACACGCATTGCATTGGAGATTCTGCGAACCGAATGATAATGAACATTTACAAAAATGTACTAAAAACCACCAACGACAAACGTTGGCGTATTGAACACGCTCAAGTTATTAATCCAGCAGATTTTAAAACTTTTGCTGAGTACACCATTATACCTTCAGTACAACCAACTCATGCTACATCAGATATGTATTGGGCAAAAGATAGATTGGGAGAAACGAGAGTAAAAACTGCTTATGCCTACCAACAGCTTTTACAACAAAATGGTTTAATTGCTTTAGGTACAGATTTTCCTATTGAAGGAATAAACCCAATAAACACTTTTTATGCTGCTGTTGCTCGTAAAGATGTAAATGATTACCCTAAAGATGGGTTTCAACCAGAAAATGCTTTAACCAGAGAAGATGCATTAAAAGGAATGACCATTTGGGCTGCCATTGCCAATTTCGAAGAAAATGAAAAAGGAAGTATTGAAGTTGGTAAAAGTGCTGACTTTATATTACTTGATAACGATATTGTAACAACAAAAGAAAATTCAATTTTAAATACGAAAGTTTTAGCTACTTACATAAACGGAGAAAAAGTTTTTTCTACACTAAAATAAAACTTTACTTTTGCCGACTTAACCAAAAAACTAAATGTTAAGTTACTTAAAATCAATATTTTTAATTGCATTTATTGTATCCGAAGGTCAGCTACTTATTGCTCAAAAAATAACACCTTTTAGCAGTTGGGATGCTCATGACTTGAGAAAAGCGAATAGTGCTAAAAATATTAAAGACCTCTCTTTTCAAGAAAAAAAAGTGATTTTTTATATTAATCTTGCTCGTATGGATGGAGAACTTTTTGCTGAAACCTACCTGAAAGATTATATGGATGATGTAAGAATTCCCAAAAACAAGTATTATCGTTCGCTTATTGCCATGCTAAAAGAACAAGAGGGAATGGAGCCTCTAGAACCTAAGAATGATTTAATTTCGGAGGCAATTAAACATTCCAAAGAAATGGGGCGAGTTGGTAAAAAAGGTCATCGGTCTGCCGACGCAAAAAGTTTTAGCGAACGTATGGAAAAATTTAAATCCCAGTACAACAAAATAAAAGAGAGTAATCAATATGGTTATCCCGATGCCTTATCTATAGTTGTCGATTTATTGATTGATGATGACCAAGAAAGTTTACGCCATCGTAAAATGTTATTAGATCCTGAATTAAAATTTATTGGTGTTGGTATTCGAAATCATAAGAAATTTAGAATAAATACTTCGGTATTGTTGGCTAATTAACGCTTGTCCAATAAAGTAAAATCAACCATATAGGCACATAAAGACCGTTGCAAAACTTTAGCAATAGAATTTATTCTATTTAATTTTGATAC
>CAXBPN010000240.1:0-3944 GCA_963977515.1 uncultured Flavobacteriales bacterium | reverse complement strand
CTACAATTGCTCCAGTTACTGGATCAGCAACAACAAGTATGTTAGTATATAATACTAATGCTACAACAGGTTTAGGGTATCATTATTGGGATGGTGCTGATTGGATTCCATTTTCTACTGGAGGAGATGATTGGAAAATTACAGGTAATGGAAATATAACAGGAGGAACTAATTTTTTAGGAACTACGAATAATGTTCAATTAGATTTTAGAACTAATAATACAACAAGGTTTAGTGTGAAAAGTAATGGAGACCAAGTTTTTGCAGGAGGAAATGGTACAGCTGCTTTACCTTTTTATTCTTGGATTTCGGATACTGATATAGGTATGTATAGAATAGGAGCTGATAATTTAGCATTTTCAGCAGGAGGTGTTAGAATGTTAGATTTAGTTGAAGGAGCTACAGATGAGTTAGTTGTAAATGAAGGGGCTCTTGATGTAAACATGAGAGTTGAAAGTACTACAAATGCAAATATATTTAATGTAGATGCTGGTACGGATCAAGTATTTGTCAATGCAGCAGCTCCTTTTGCTGGAACTAAGTTATCTTCATACACAACAGGTGCAGATGATGCCTTTGCTGTAAGCACAACAAGTACTGGTTATGGTATATATTCTCAATCAACAAGTTCTGGTGTAGGATATTATTTTCTAACAAACTCAACTACAGGGAGAGGGGTTGTTGTTGATTGTGATGCATTAGTTACAACAAATGGGTCTGAGGATGCAATAACTGGTTTTGCCACGAATAATGCAGGTTACGGAGCTGGATGGTTTGTCAATAATTCAACAACAAATGGTTCTGGTTATGGCTCTGCTGAACAAGGGTATGGTGTACTATCAATTTGTGGTAATGGAACTTATCAAACTGGATTTTATGGGCAAAGCGGTACAGGAAGAAGAGGGTCGGGAGTGTTTGGCTATAATAGTGGAACAGGAAATGCATGGGGAGCTTTAGGTTACCGTCCAAGTGGTGGTGGAACTTACTATGGAGGATATTTTTATAATCTTAATGGAGGTGTTGACCATACAGATGGAAACGGTAAGATGGCTGAAGGAAGTAAAGATATTGAAATTGGAGTTGGTATTGGAGCAATGGGAGGATTAATGGGAGGTTGGATTAGAGGAAGTGTATATGGTATGGCTACAAAAGGAGATAGATATAGTTTGTATGTAAGTGGAAGACAATTTACCAATGAGGTAATTACTCAACTAAACGACAATGAATTGAGTAAAGAAAGAGTGGCAACTTATGTGCCAACATCAACTACAGTAGATATAACTACTAAAGGTAAAGCATCCATGACTAATGGAAGAGGAGTTGTTAAATTTGATAGAAATTTCTTAACACTTGCGTCTAGTACTGATCCTGTAATTATAACAGTTACCCCTTTAGGGCAAAGCAATGGGGTTTATATAGAGAGAGTAGATGAAAGTGGATTTACTATTATTGAGAATAACTCAGGTAATTCAACTGTAGAATTTACATGGATAGCCATAGCAACTAGAAAAGGATATGAAACAGTTGAAAACCCTGCGGAGTTATTAACGAAAGATTATGAAACTCAGTTAGATTATTTTATGATCAATGAGGGGGAAGAAAATCCTAAATCTCAAGAAATGTGGTGGGATGGTAATAATGTGAAATTTACAACCGCACCAAAATTACCAAAAAATCCTGATCATAGAATGAAAGAAAGAAAGTTAGATAAAGATGTTAAATTAAGAAAATCTTCATCTGGAAAATCAAATTAATTTTTAAAAATAATTTGAACATGAAACGATTAATAATTATACTTTTAACATTTTTGCTTTGTAGTGAGGTGTATTCTCAAGCAAGGGTTGTTATCAATAACAATTGTTTTATTGTTATTGATAATAGTGCTTATTTGGTAATAGACAATTCAAATGCTAATGCACTAACAACTTTAGGAACAGGAGGGAATATCCGTTCAGAAGACGAAAATGATGTTGTAAAATGGAATATTGGAGCTTCTACAGGAACCTATACCTTACCTTGGACAACCAACAGTAATGTTAAAATTCCATTTTCGATGAACAAAACAAATGCAGGTACTGGAGTTGGTAATGTTATTTTTGCCACTTACGAGACCCTTGATGCTGGTGATATGAATTTACCATGGCCTTCAACGGTTACTCACATGGATAATGACTTAATAGCTCCAGTTGATAATTCATTAACAGTTGTGGATCGTTTTTGGAGAGTAAATGCAAATGGTTACACCACAAAACCAACTGTTTCGATGACTTTTGGTTATAATCCAGCTGCTAATGAAATAGGGGGGAATAACACTTTAATAGAGACCAATTTAGAAGCTCAACGATGGAATACAGGAGTTGGAGATTGGGAAGCATTATTATTTGGGACTAACGATGCAGGAAACGATAGAGTCACGAATGTAAATATTGGACCTGCTGACTTTTTTGATTTTTGGATATTAGTTGATAAAACCGTTCCTCTACCAGTTACTTTAGTCGATAATAATGTTGAATGTAATGAAGGGAAAGTTGTTATTGATTGGTCAACTTCTTCTGAGGTAAACAACGATTATTTTGTTGTTGAAAAAAGTTATGACAATATTGTGTTTTTTGAGTTAGCTACAGTTGATGGAGCAGGAAATAGTAATGTAAATAATACCTATGCTGTAACTGATGATGAAGCTAACAATTTAACCACTTATTATCGTTTAAAACAAGTTGATTTTAATGGTACAACCACTTATTTTGATGTGAAAGCAGTCAATTGTGGTAATAACAATTTTGAGGTTAATCAATTTGTTTTTGGTGAAACTCAATTTTCATTTAATGTGATAACAACGGCAAAAGAAATTGTTGATGTTATTCTTTATGATGTTAGAGGGCGTATAGTGTCAAATAAAAAATTCAATTTAGAAAACGGAAATAATAAAATCAATTTAAATAACTTGTCATTAAGTAGAGGAATGTATTTATTATCGATAAATGGAGAGAAAAATGTTTATTCAACGAAGTTGATGAAACAATAAGGAAATTAAATAAAAGAATATACCTTCAAGGTTTTATAAACCTTGAAGGTATAAGTAAAATATAAAACCTTTAAGGTGTGTAAAAAAAAGAGGCTAGTCTAACGACTGGCCTTTACTTTTATAGTATAAACTGATATTCCAAAGTAGAAGTAGCACAGCAATTGCTGCAGATGTTCTTCCTATATAATCTCCGTACTGGGTATAGATGGTAGTTTTATCATTTAAATTAATTGTTACTTTTACAACAGCTTGTTTCCACCATTCAGTTTTATTGTCTATCTCCCCTTTTTGGTTAATAGTACAAGATATTCCTGTATTTGCACTTCGAGCAATGCTTCTTCGAGTTTCAATACTTCTTAATTGGGCATAGGTTAAGTGTTGCTTATACCCAGGAGTATCTTCCCACCAACCATCATTTGTAATGATAAATATAGCGTCAGCTCCTTTGTTAATGTAATCGGTAACATAATCACCATAAATAGATTCATAACAAATTACAGGTGCTATGTTTCCTTTTTCATTGTGAAATATTTGAGCTTCTTCTTGTATGCCTAAACTTCCCATCGTACCTCCGAGGTTAATTGCAAAATCTTCAAAAGGAGCAAGTAGTTTGGCAAAGGGTAATTTTTCAACACCCAATACTAGTTTTGATTTATGGTAAATCTTAATTTCTTCATTGTTACTTATTTGTAATGCAGAATTAAAAGCATCATACCAACCACCAGTTCGTTCATCTGGGCGTGCAGAAGGTGTTGGTTTTTCTTCACTTTTTGGGTAGTCTAAATAAGTGCTTGCTCCAATTATAAATTTAGTGTTAGGATAATTTCTTAAAAATCGTCTTATTTCTTGTATAGCATAATTTTGTTCTAAAACAGATTCTTCGCTTCCTCTTGGGATAGCAGTTTCAGGTGCGATAACA
>CAXBPN010000239.1:0-3981 GCA_963977515.1 uncultured Flavobacteriales bacterium | reverse complement strand
GGAATAACTCCAACTCCAAATTCTACTAATCCCATATAGGTTTCTGCATGAGCAATAACTTTATCAGCATGTAAACACATTTCGCAACCACCACCTAAGGCTAAATTATGTGGAGCAACAACAACTGGAATTGAAGAATAACGAACTCTCATCATGGTATTTTGGAAAGCTCGAATAGCGAAATCTAATTCATCATATTCTTGCTCTACAGCCATCATAAAAATCATTCCAACATTAGCTCCTGCTGAGAAATTATCTCCATCATTTGAAATAACCAATCCTTTATAATCACTTTCCGCCATATCTATGGCTTTATTAATTCCTTCTAAAACTTCGCCTCCAATTGTGTTCATCTTCGTATGGAATTCGATATTGATAATTCCATCTCCTAAATCAACTATTGTTGTTCCTGAGTTTTTCCAAAGTGTTTTCTCATCTCTTATGACCTCTAACGACAATAAGTTTTCAGAACCAGGAATAACTTGGTAGCTTTTTGAAGGAATGTCATAAAAATATTTTACTCCATTTTCTACTTTATAAAAAGAAGGACAACCTGCAGCTATCATTTCTTTTACCCAAGCATTTGGTTTAAGTCCTGCTTCTTCCATTTTAGCAATGGTTTTTTCCACACCTAAAACATCCCAAGTTGTAAATGGGCCTAATTGCCATCCAAAACCTGCACTTAAAGCATCATCTATTTTATATAAAGCATCAGTAATTTCTGGAATACGATTTGAAACGTATTCAAACAAACCGTAAAAAGATTTACGATAAAACTCTCCTGCTTTGTCTTGTCCTTTAACTAAGGCTGCTGTTCTTGTTTTTAAATCATCAATTGTTTTTGCCATCTCTAATGTGGCAAATTTTACTTTTGATTTTTTTCTATATTCTAGGGTATTTAAGTCTAATGTTAAAATTTCACTTTTACCATCATCTCCTTTTACTTTTTTAAAGAATCCTTGTTTAGTTTTAGAACCTAACCAATTGTTCTCAACCATTTTAGTAATATAAGGTGGAATAGTAAATGTTGAATTTGCCTCATCATCCGGACAATTATCTTTTACTCCGTTTGCTACATGAACTAAGGTATCCAACCCAACAACATCACAAGTACGGAACGTTGCCGATTTAGGACGACCAATAACAGGTCCTGTTAGTTTATCAACTTCTTCAACGGTTAACTCCATTTCGGAAACCGTATGAAACAATGACATTATTGAATAAACTCCAATTCTGTTGGCAATAAATGCAGGAGTATCTTTACATACTACAGTCGTTTTCCCTAAAAATCGTTGCCCGTAATCTTCTAAAAACTCAATTACAGCAGGGTCAGTCTTTAGTGTTGGAATTAACTCCAATAATTTTAAATAACGTGGAGGGTTAAAAAAGTGTGTTCCGCAGAAATGCTTTTGAAAATCTTCACTTCTTCCTTCTGTCATTAAATGAATAGGAATACCTGAAGTATTTGAAGTAATTAATGTTCCTGGTTTTCTATATTTTTCAACATTTGTAAAAACTTGTTGTTTAATATCTAAACGTTCAATTACTACTTCAATTACCCAATCACAATCAGCAATTTTTGGTAAATCATCATCAAAATTACCTGTAGTAATTCTACTCACATAGCTTTTACTATAAATAGGAGAAGGATTAGATTTTAAAGCAAATTGCAAAGCATCATTCACAATTTTATTTCGAGCCCCCTTCGTTTCCCCCGAAGGGGGAAGGTTGGTTGCTTCTTTTGGAACAATGTCCAACAAAAGCACTTCTACTCCAACATTTGCAAAATGACAGGCAATTCTTGAGCCCATAACGCCGGAACCTAAAACGGCTACTTTATTAATTTTTCTGTTCATTATTTAGTTCGTTTAGTTCTTTATATTGTTCAACTACTTTATTAATGTCATTCATAACATCATAAAACACACTTAATTTTGTTTGAGGAATTTCTTGATGGATTAAATCGTTAAATCCTGAAACTACTTTTTTTGCTATTTTTCTTTTCTCAACTCCTTCGGGAGTTAAAAAGATACGTACCATACGCCCATCTTTATCGTCTTTCTTTCTGTAAATCAAGTTTTTTTCTTCGAGCGATTTTAAAATTCTACTTAAACTTGTTGCCTCCATACCCATTGCTGGGGCAATGCTTGTAGATGGTGTTCCTTCTTTAGCAATACTTAATAATAAAAACCCTGTAGCTTGCGATGTTTCGTGCTTTTGAGCCACCTGATTATACATTTTAAAAATGGAATGCCAGGCTGATTTTATTTCGTAATCTATTGTGTTTTTATTCATTATATTATGCTTGCACAACAAATATAATAAAATATCTTATGCTTGCATAGCATAAGTGGAAAATTCTTAAAAAAATCCTAAGTTTATTTAACCTACTGATTACATTTTATCAGGAACATTTACACCCAATAAATTCATTCCAGATTTTACAACCTTACCAACTGTTTCGGCTAATTGTAAACGGAAAGCTAATTTGTTTTTATCTTCTTCTCTTAAAATATCTACCGTTTGATAGAAATTATTAAAGTCTTTCACTAAATCGAAAATATAATTACACAACAGCGCAGGACTATAATTTTTACCCGCTTCAACAATAATTACGGGATAATCTTTTAATGTTTTAATTAAACCTTGCTCCTTGTCGTTAATTTCAACAGCATTATATTCCTTACTATATCCTAAATCATTTGCCTTTGCTAATAACGACTGAATTCGAGCATGAGCATACTGAATAAAAGGTCCTGTATTTCCATTTAAATCAATCGATTCTTTAGGATCGAAAACCATTCCTTTTTTAGGATCAACTTTTAATAAAAAGTATTTTAAACCTCCTAAACCAATTGTAGAATATAATTGCTCTTTCTCTTCATCATTCATTCCCTCAATATGACCACGCTCTTGAGTCATTTCTTTAGCATCAGCAACAATCGATTCCATTAAATCATCTGCATCTACAACAGTTCCTTCTCGCGATTTCATTTTACCTTCTGGTAAACTTATCATCCCGTACGATAAATGATAACATTCTTCTGCCCATTTATAACCTAATTTTTTAAGAATAGCAAACAGCACCTTAAAATGATGTTCTTGTTCGTTTCCAACGGTATAAATCAATCCATTTAAGTTATTGTGTTTTTTATAACGTTCAATTGCAGTACCAATATCTTGAGTCATGTAAACAGAAGTTCCATCAGCACGAAGCACTAATTTATCATCCAACTTTTCACTACTTAAATCACACCAAACTGAACCATCTTCTTTTTTATAAAAAGCACCTTCAGTTAGCCCTTTTTCAACTACATCTTTCCCTAACAAATAAGTATCCGACTCGTAATACAACTCATCAAAATCAACCCCCATTGTTTTGTAAGTAACATCAAACCCTTCATAAACCCATGAATTCATTTTTTTCCAAAGTGCTACAACTTTTTCATCTCCTTTTTCCCATTTTAACAGCATTTCTTGGGCTTTTTTCAACAGATTTGTATGGTTTTTATAAAGAGATAAAAGCTCTTTATCATCCTCAACTTTTCCTAGAACCCCATTTTCTTTATGGTAATAATTTGAAAACCGTAATTTGATTTGATTTGAATCTTTTACATCATCATATTCTTCCTCATTAGAAATTGTAAAACTCAGCACTTTCCCACCTTCAACCTCTCTAATGTTAGCCGTTAAATAGTCATTGATTATATTTTGTTTAGCTTCATCATTATTTTTTTTATCAAACTCCACATAATATTTTCCCACTAAATGGTCGCCTTTTAAACCAGAACTTTCTGGCGTTTCTCCCCCACCAAACTTTTGCCAAGCCAACATACTCTTACAAATGTGTATTCCTCTATCATTTATAATTTGAGTTTTAAAAACTTCGTGTCCGTTAGCTTTTAAAATATTAGCAACTGAAAAACCTAAAAACACATTTCGTAAATGCCCAAGATGCAAAGGTTTATTTGTATTTGGAGA
>CAXBPN010000238.1:0-3994 GCA_963977515.1 uncultured Flavobacteriales bacterium | reverse complement strand
TTTTCTTGTTGGTCGCTCACATATAAAATACTTCTTACTTTACTTTTAGTTGTTTCATCAGCTGTTGGCAACTCTATATCAAAAGCAATATCTGGATTTAGCATTGATTTTGTCATAATTAATTTAAGATTAACGGGCGTTCTTTTTTTATAAATAGCTGCGGTAGCACTATCTTCTGCACCTGCTAATAATTCGTATAATCTCGCTCTTAATCGGTAAACTGCTGTAAGGTTTAACTGAGCATCATAAGGGTCTCCATTCCATTTAATTGTTCCACCTTCTTCTAAATCAAAACGCTTATTAATTATATTTTGAAGTGTAAATAAGTAATCTCCATCTTTTATTTTATAATCCCCATAAATATTAAAATCACCTTGTTGATTAATTCTAAACTCCAATTCTCCTTCTCCAGTTGCTTTCATCACGTCACCAATTTGTTCATCAAAAACTAATCTTACTTCAGCATCAGGAGTTGCTTCCAAATCAAAATTCATTATGATGTTAGAGAGGTCAATTTCTTTTTCAACTTTTTGGACTGTATCATTGGTTACAAATTCAATAAAATCTATTTCCGAAATTTCATCGCTATTTGATAGCGGAATATTAATAGATGTTCCTTTTTCTGTTTTCACATCTAAATCAATACTCAACTTATTACTGTAACCACCTATATTTACTAATCCTGAAACAAAGGCTTTTCCATAATACAAATTGTTATCCTTTTCGGTAGTGTTCATCGCCAAAAATTCTGTAGCATCTAAACCAACATCAAAATTGAAATTTTTAAACCACTCATGAAAAATAGTTCCATTTGCTATTGCTTTATTTCTTCCAGTACCGTCAAAAAACCACACATTATCAAAGCTAATCATATCTGGAGTTACATTAATTTTACATGAAGGTGTTGAAAATCCTGTTTTTAAATAATTTACCTCAAAACTTGTTTTTTGTAATTGGACATATCCGTTTAGATTAGGTTTTGTTGTTGTTCCAGTAATAGCAATATCTGCACTAATTAAACCTCTTAAATTAGTAATATAATCTTTGGTGTAATTGCTAATTATTTTTAAATCAGTTCTTTGTAATTGTAATACTAAGTCTAAACTTTCTGTTTCTTTAAATGGATAATAATTACCGTTAAAAATTATTGAGGGCAAATGTCCTTTATAAAACTGACCATCTACAAATAATTTTTTTTCTATCGTACTCCACTCCGATTTTACTTCTCCTGACCCTAAACTACTTTGGTTTATTGCTAAATTGTTAAAAGTAATATCTGAAGTAAAAATAAATTCTTCTCTCTCCTTTTTTGCTGACAACACTCCATCAACCATTCCGTTCACTCTAACGACATTATTAGGTATAAATTTTTCGATAATTGAAAGATTAAATTTTTTCAGTGCAACATCTATTTGGTCGTTTTCATTTCCTGATATTTTTCCATCTATCAATATACTTTGGCCTCCTGCCTTAAAACCCAAACTTTTAACTGTTAATTCTATAATCGAGTCTTTTAAAAAATCTATTCCGTTATTTTCATTTACTGTCCATAACGTATCGTCTATCATAAAATGAGAATCGTAAAAATGGGTTGAAAAATCATTTAATCCACGGAAATAAGTATTAAAATTAACCTTAGCCTCAGTTTTAGAAATGGTGTCATTATTTATCCATTTAATATTGGTTAAAATAGAATCGTTTTGAACTATTGATGAAGTTTTAAAATTTTCTAAAAATATGCTGTCCGTTTGATAAATTTTCTCTGCAAAAACATTTAAAAACAAAGTTTTTAATGATGTTTCACCATCAACCTCTAAATTATTAACCTTCATAAAACTTGAATTTACAGTAGGAAATTTAGCTTTTAACAAAAGCGACTGTGAAACAGAATTATAGGCTCCATGAAGAGTAGAATTTTTACCTAACTCAACGCCAGACAATATTAATTTTGAAATTAAATCAGTATTTAAAATCGTTACATCAAATTTAAAATCGTTTGATAATTTTACTTGCTTTAAATTTTCTTGATGTAGAGATGGTATAAATTTTACCAAATTATTAGTACTTGCTCCAAATAATTCTTTAAAATAATACTTCCCTTCTATCTCTCCTTCCAAAATATCAGATGTAACTGTTAATTTTTTTAATCCGGCTATTTTCTGTGACTTAATATTAATATCCTGAACGTAAATAGAATCTTTTATATCAATATAATTTAAATCTTTAAACTTTATATCTCCTTCTATATTATCTATGTGATCCCCTACTAAATTAACTGTTAACTGAGTTGATAATTGGGTATTTAAATCCTTTTCTAATTTAATTAGATTTAGTTGCTGAAGTTTCGCATAATTTATATTTGAAACAAAGTTGAAAATTGGCAATTTTTCTCTAAAATCAACAAATCCATCAAAATCAAAATCAATATTCTCATCTGCTACTGCTAAAAATCCTTTAAATATTTTGTTGGCTAAATCACCTTTTACTTTAACATTATTATATTCATAATCTTTAACTACAATGTGTTCAACTTTACCATTCAGTTTAATTTTTAATTTTTCTAAATCAGTACCACTACCATCAACATCAACATTCATGGTTATTTCTCCAACCTCATCAGGAATTTCAAAAAACTTACCTAAATGAAAATGATTACTTTCAATTTTCCCTTTATATTTAACCTCGTTATTTATTGTTTTTAAAGATACATCAGTAGAAATAGATCCTATTGCTGTATTAAATTTTCCATAAGCAACAAAATCATAATAAAACCCGGTTAAGTTCCCTTTAAAATATACTTTCCCAAGATGATTGAAATTACTAGTTAATTTCAGTTTGTGCTCATCACAAAAAGGAAATAAAGGCAACTGCTCCAATTGTTTTTTTGAGGTTATCAACTGATCTACATTTATATGCATAAACATATTCTCCACATCAGGTAACCCTGAAATATTTATATTGCCTTTAAAGATAGTACCATCATCAGTTATAAGATCTAATTTTCTCCCTTTTAGATTACTAATCTTACCCTTAACCTCTCCTTTAAGTGTAATTTTTTTATTTAAACAATCTAATCCTGGAGCAAAAAAACAAATGTCTTTAAAGCTAGCTTCTGTATTTTCAAAGTATGATTGAATTTTTACATCATCAATAAAGTTTGCTAAATCAGAATATGTATTTGTAATAAAAGTTACATCTCCATTTATATTAGAGTTAGGAGTTTCTACCTTTAAATGTTGTGCAACTATTCCTTTTGGAGAGATGTTAAACATTGTTTTTAAGGAATTTAACTCAAACCCACTTTTTTCAATGAAGTTTAATTCCTCAATATTACAGTTTACACCTGAAGGAATAAATTGAACTCCGCTAGTTTTTAAATTTAATTTTTCAATTCCCACATGGCTATAATCTACACCTGTAAGCATGGGAGCTAAATCTTCATTATTGTAATTAAATCTCCCATTTTTAATATTTATTTTATCCATTACAAACTCCCAAGAGTTTGAAGTTGTTACGGTATCAGTAGATTTAAAATGGTTGATAATAAAACTCAAATTTACCGTTGTATCTTGTTTGTATTTTTTAAGATTAAAATAAGCATCATCAATGGTTACCTCATCAACAATAATTTTTTTCTCTTTAAATGAAAACTCACTTAAATCAATATTTAAATGATTGATATAAGCTAATGTGTCTTGATGCAAATCTTCAACATATAATTTTTGAAGTGTAACACCAGAAAAAAATGAAATTTTAACAGACTCTATACTTATATTTGTCTTTAACTTTTTAGCTAATGAATTAAGGTATTGGTGTATTAAATAGGATTGAAAATTTGAACTTTTGGTTGTAGCAACACCAAAAGCAACAAGCAGCATTAGAAATACTACCAAAAGGCTCCATATTATTCTTCTTTTTTTGATAATTTTGAACGACTTAACCAACTAACAAAAATACATTTAATGCAGCAATCATCAACTATAATTTTAGGAAT
>CAXBPN010000237.1:0-4027 GCA_963977515.1 uncultured Flavobacteriales bacterium | reverse complement strand
ATAATGCCCAAAAGTAATAAAGTAACCGATTTGTTTTCAGTAAAAAGGGTAGCTATTCCAATTGTTATTGGATTTTTAGTTGCTGGTTATATGCTTTGGAGTAATACAAGTTGGCAAGAACTAAGTAAAATTGAGGTTAGTGTTGAGATGTTTGGGTGGCTTTTAGTAGCAATTTTAATGATGGTGATAAGAGATTTAGCCTATATGTATCGAATACGAGTGTTGACTGATAATATTTTGAGTTGGCGAAAAAGTTTTGACGTAATTATGTTGTGGGAATTTGCCTCTTCAATTACACCGTCAGTTGTTGGCGGTAGTGGTGTGGCGATGTTTATTTTAAACAAAGAAAAAATTAGTTTAGGTAAAAGTACAGCAATAGTTATGGTTACTGCTTTGTTAGATGAGTTGTTTTATATCATTACTGTGCCTTTGGTTATTTTTTTAATCGGTACTAAACATCTTTTTCCGGTTGAATTGAGTAAAACATTGTTTGGAATGACCCTTTCTACCAAAGAAATTTTTATGGTTGGCTATCTATTTATTTTGTTTTTGGTGACTTTAATATTTTATGGAGTTTTTGTTAATCCAGAACGATTAAAGAATAGTTTAGTAAAGCTTTTCAGCATTAGATTTTTAAACAAGTGGCAGAATAAAATTGTAAAGCTGGGAGATGATTTAATTCAAACCTCAATAGAGCTTAAAAGTAAATCATTTATGTTTTGGGCAAAATCTTTTGGATCAACTTTAGTTTCATGGACTGCTCGATTTTGGGTGGTTAATTTTATGATTCTAGCTTTTACTGATGTTTCGAGCCATTTTTTAATTTATGGTAGGCAACTGGTAATGTGGGTAATTTTATTAATTAGCCCAACACCTGGAGGAACTGGAGTGGCTGAGTTTGCCTTTAACGGGTTTTTGCAAGATTTTATTCCGATTGGATTATCAGGATTGTTAGTTGTACTTTGGAGATTAATAAGTTATTATCCTTATTTGTTTATTGGAGCTTTTGTACTGCCCCAGTGGATAAAAAGAAATTAAAACCAATCATAGTCTCTTACAGCTTAACATTAAATAATTACAAAGTCTCTAAAATTAGAGGAGTCAATAATTCCTCCAGTTTTGTATTCATTCGTAAAGGTTTTTGGTAATCGAATATTTTTTTTTGCTTTCCATTTAAATTCGTAACCTAACGGTAATCCATTTATTTCTTCTACAAAATCAACTTCTTGTTGTTGTTTTGTTCTCCAAAAATAAATGTTAGCATATTTTTCTTTGTATAAGTTTTGTTTAATCCGTTCCGATATTAAAAAATTTTCCCACAACGCCCCTTTATCCATTCTTAGGTTAAAATCAGTAAAATTTCCGATTACGGCATTTCTAACTCCATTATCATAAAAGTAGATCTTCTTATTGGTTTTTATTTCGTTTCTAATATTTTTACTATAACTCCCTAAACGAAATACTACATAACCTTTTTCGAGTATATCAATATATTTTTGAACAGTTGCTTTATCTGCACCAATAATTTGAGCAAGTTCGTTGTAACTAATTTCATTTCCTATTTGAAGTGCAAGTGCTTTTACTAACTGTTCTAACAGTTCTGGTTTTCTGATATCATAAAAAGCTAAAATATCTTTGTATAAATAACTATTAACCAAAGTATTAAGTACAATTTTTTCTTCACCAACATGATTTAAAACATCAGGATAAAATCCGTAAATTAATTGTTGCTCTAATTTTTGTTGAGCTTTAATATACCCTTCTTTGTTTTCAAATTCTTCCCAAGAAATGGGATAAAGCTCATATTCCCACTTTCTACCTGTAAGGGGTTCGTTTATTTGATTGTTTATATCAAAAGATGAAGAACCACTTAAAATAAGTTGAACCAGTTTAAATTGGTCGGCTATAATTTTGGAAGTAACACCAATGTTTTCAATACGCTGTGCTTCATCAATAAATACAATGGTGTTTTCTCCAATAATTGAACGAAGCTTTTCGGTGTTAGGATTGGTCATTATATCTCTTACAGAAGGGTCATCACCATCTAAAAACAGGTATTTTTTATTCGTAAGAATTTCTTTTATGAGTGTTGTCTTCCCAACTTGCCTTGGGCCAATAAGCACTATAGCTTTTCCTTTAAAAAACTTACTTTCTATTTTTTTTAATAATACACGATTATACATAACCATACAAAAGTAATAAAAATTAGGGATTATAATCTCTAAAAGTTATGTTTATTTAATGAATTAAAAAACAAACCCATTCAATTTTGGTTAAAACCATTTTGGGCAACTGTTTATATTTGAGCTTTTGTTTTACCAAAATGGTTGAAAAGAGTACGCTAACTTCCTAAAATTATTTGAATTAGAATGAGCTTTAATCATTACTTTTGCGGTCACATTTTATGGCAACAATAAAAGAAATACAGGCACCCATTGCTGAGGAAATGGAAAAATTTGAAACTTGGTTTAGAGATTCGATGAAAAGCCGTGTTTCGTTATTGAATAATATAATGCACTATATTATTAAGCGTAAAGGGAAACAAATGCGTCCGATGTTTGTTTTTTTATCTTCAAAACTTTTTGGACCAACCAACGATTCTACTTACCGTGCTGCATCAATGATTGAATTGTTGCATACCGCAACTTTAGTTCATGATGATGTGGTTGATGACTCGGACAAACGAAGAGGTTTTTGGAGCATAAATGCCATTTGGAAAAATAAAATAGCCGTATTAGTTGGTGATTATTTGTTGTCAAAAGGGTTATTGTTAGCAGTAGAGAACAAAGAGTACGATTTGCTAGAAATTATGTCAAACTCAGTAAGAGAAATGAGTGAGGGAGAATTATTACAAATAGAAAAAGCGAGAAAATTAGATATTACAGAAGAAATTTATTTTGATATTATTCGTCAAAAAACGGCAACACTAATTGCCTCTTGTTGTGCTGCAGGAGCTAATTCAGCAAAAGCAACAACTGAACAAGTTGAAAAAATGCGTTTGTTTGGAGAGTACACAGGCATTGCATTTCAAATTAAAGACGACTTGTTTGATTATGGTAGCAATGGAGAAACAATTGGCAAACCAACAGGAATAGATATTAAAGAAAAGAAAATGACACTTCCTTTAATTTTTGCATTGAGTAAAGCTAGTTTTTTGGAGAAACGGAAGATGATTAACATTGTTAAGCATAACAATAACAACACAAAAAAAGTAAAACAAGTTATTGACTTTGTAATTGTAAGTGGAGGGCTTGAATATGCTAATAAAGCAATGTTGGAATACAAAGAAAAAGCATTAAACATTTTACAAGAGTTTGAACAAAACGAAGCTAACAAAGCCTTAGCTAATTTGGTAATTTACACTACCGAACGAACAAAGTAATTATCAACGTCATTCCTTAAATTTGTGAGGAACAAGCAAATTATAAGGAATCTTGTTTGAGTAGTAAAGGGATTTTCAAGAATAACGAAACTAAAAAAATTAATATTTAATAAAATGAAACAAAGATTTTTATTTTTAATAACAGCATTAATACTTTTTTCATGTGCGCCAAAAGAATTTGAAAAAGTTGAAGGAACTTTTGATGATGGTAAACCGAAATTTGTTTGTGTTTACAAAAACATTGATGGTACTGATATAAAGGTTAAAGAAAAAGAGCTGTACGAAAATGGTAAAGTAAGAATGGAAGGAGCTATTAAAGATGGAAAAAGAGATGGTATTTGGAAAGTGTATTTTGATGATGGTAAACTTTGGAGTGAAGGAACTTTTACAAACGGTAAAAGAAATGGAGAAGCAAAAAACTATTTTCCAAATGGGAAATTAAGATATGAAGGGTTTTTTACAGATGATAAAAAATCAGGGCACTGGAAATTTTATAGTGAAGAAGGAACATTATTAGAGGAGAAAGATTTTTAAAAATAGTATTTAGTGTATAGTGTTCAGTAATCAGTAATTTTATTTTTTGCTGACAACTGACAACTGACAACTGACAACTGACAACTGACAACTGACAACTGACAACTGACA
>CAXBPN010000236.1:0-4031 GCA_963977515.1 uncultured Flavobacteriales bacterium | reverse complement strand
CAACAAAAACATACCCTTTCATAGGTCTTCCTGTAAAATCCATAGGATGACAACCTGTTTTGGATGAAGCATCAATACTTGCTTCTTCACCAATTCTAGCCATTAAAAGGTCTGTGTTTCTCTTTTTGTCGAAATGAATTCCACAAAACATCTTTTCATCAACCATAAACATTAAGCCTCCCATCATACTTTTAGCAATAAAGGAAACTCTTTTTTCATTTAAAACATGTTTAATGCGGTCAGCCAAATATTCGTCGTAAGCCATTAAAACCTAAATCTTAGATAATGAATACTATGTCCTTTTGCTGAAAATAAATTTTCGTAGTAAGTTTTAATCGATAATATTTCTTGGGTTTTTGGATCAAGCTTTTCGATTACTTCTCCGTATAAATTAAAAGTATGTTCAATTAGTTCGTAGTTATTACGTTCAATTTCTTCCAAAGTGTATCTAAAAAATCCTTCATTATCGGTTTTTAAATGAATAGTGCCCCCAGGTTTTAGTATTTGTTTGTAACGCTCCATAAAAACTGGAGCAGTAACACGTTTACGTTCTCTACTTTCTTGTGGCTGTGGATCTGGGAAAGTTATCCAAATTTCATCAACCTCATCTTTGGCAAAAAACGAAGTAATAAAATCGATACGAGTACGAACAAAAAATACATTTTTCAACCCTTGAACCAATGCTTGTTTTGCTCCTTGCCAAATTCTTGCACCTTTAATGTCGAAACCAATAAAGTTTTTTTCTGGAAAGTGTGCTCCTAAGCCAACAGCATATTCTCCTCTACCACAAGTTAATTCTAAAACAATAGGGTTGTCATTTTTTAAAACGTCTTTTTTCCATTTTCCTTTAAGGAGGAAATCTTTATTGTAAACTTCTTCAAAATTGGGTTGAAACACATGCGGAAATGTCTTCATTTCTCTCCAACGCTCTGTCTTCTTTCCTTCGCCTTTCATTTATTTTGTTTCTACTGATTCAAAAAAATTATGGTATGAATTAAAATTCCTTTCCAAGAGCATAATTATGTCTTGTGCATCATTTACATTAGGAACTTCTTTTAAAGAGTTAATGTTAACAATGTTGGGTTGTAAGTATTGATGAAGCATTTCATGTTCTAAACCTTTCATTGTGCATTTAGCAAATATTGTTTTTAATTCCGAAAAAACATCTTCCCCAATTTTATTTAAAATTGTAATATCAGTTTCATTTTTTCCACTTTTTAATAACGCTCGCATCCTGTCAATTCCTTCTGTTGTTTCAATGTTTGTTTGCCATTTTTTGCCATCAATTAAATCGGTCCAAGAATGTTCTGTTTTGTTTTCTCCTTTAAACTCTGCCTTTAGCCAATTTAAAAGTTCTGTTTTTTGAGCCTCGGTTAAATTAGCTTCGCTATGAGTTATTAAATAACTCTCTAATGGCATTTCGTTTTCTTCAACCATTTCAATACATTCTTCTAGCTTATGCTTTTTACGTTTTTCTTTAAAAGTACCCCATTCCGAAAAATTTAACTCCTCTCTAGCTTCATTAATATGGTGTTTTACCCACCATGCTATTGGAGAAACGTTTGTGTACCAAGGATATGTTGTTTCGTTAGAGTGACAATCGTAGCAACTAGTTTTTAATATTGCAACAATATCTTCAGGTGGAGTTGTAATTGTAATAAAGTCATTTTCTTGATTAATTTCGGGGTTGGTTTTATCAATTCTAAAAAACTGAATAATAACCAAAAGGAGTACAACTCCGATTAAAATTTTCTTTTTCATAACTAGTAGTTTTTATCTAATGGTTTAATTATAATCTCTTCAATATTTGCATTTTTAGAAATGTGTAAACATGTTTTTATGGCTTCTGCAATATCTTGGGGCTGAACAAATTTTTCTTTTGGTGCAATTATTCCTTCCCAACTCGAAGTATTTATTGAACCAGGATAAATTGCTGTTACTTTAACGTTATGTTCTCTCATTTCTTCACGTAACACATCATTAAATCCTTTTAAGGCATGTTTGGAAATGGTATATGTTGCAGCATTAATTCGAGGAGAAAAACTAAGTACTGAGCAAATATTAAAAATATGCCCCCGCTCATTGTTGCCCATATTTGTTGCAATCAATTTTGTAATGTAATAAGCAGCATTTAAATTGGTCTTTAACATCAAGTCTAAATCACATTCTTCATCTGTCAATTTACCAATGTTATACCTTCCAATATTATTTATTAAAACGTCTATTTTACTGAACTTTTCGATGATGGTTTTTGAAAAGTGAAGTGCTTCTTCTTTAACCGATAAATCTGCTTGGTGAATAAAAACAGGAATACTAAAATCTGTTTCCAATTCCAATTTAAGTTTTTCTAAATCTGAAAAATTACGGGAACATAAGGCTAAATCATATCCTTTTTGAGCAAGCATTATAGCTAATGCTTTACCAACTCCTCTTGTTGCTCCTGAAATTACAGCTATCATACACCAAAAATAACTAACTTTATCTGATTTTTTAAATTAAGCAGACACATAGTTTATGGTTAACAGAATAGTTTATTATTTATTGATTTTGCCCATTTCTTATTTACCTCATTTTTTATTGTATCGGGTTTCTGACTTTGCTTTTTTTATGATGTTTCATGTGCTAGGCTATCGTAAAAAAGTGGTTTATGGTAATATTAAAAATTCATTTCCTGATAAAACAGCCAAAGAGCATCATCAAATTGCAAAAAAGTTTTATGCTCATTTTTGTGATGTTATTGTTGAAGGATTAAAGGGGTTTACCATTTCTGAAAAACAATTAAACAAACGATTTAAGGTGAGGGACAGAACAATTGTAGATAAGCTCTATGATGAAGGGAAAGATATTGTTTTTGTTGGTGGACATTATAATAATTGGGAGATTTTGGCCTTGGGTGTTTCTATGCAAATGCGTCATTTATTAATAGGTATTTACAAGCCATTAAGTAACAAATATTTCGATAATAAAATGCAAACATCTCGTCAGCGATTTGGAATGATGCTTTGCCCGATGAGCCAAACTAAAAAATATTTTGAAAAAGATTTTGGTAAGCCTAAAGGAATAATATTTGGAATGGATCAAAGTCCTTCGAATCCTAAAAAAGCACATTGGATGACCTTTTTAAACCAAGATACAGCTGTTTTTTATGGTGCTGAAAAATATGCGAAAGAATACAATATGCCCGTTGTATATGGAGTAATTCATAAACCTAAAAGAGGGTATTATGAAGCAGAGTTTAAAATGGTTACAGAAACTCCAAATGAAATGGGGCAGGGTGAAATTATTGAAAAAGTACATCGATTTTTAGAAGATAATATAAATGAGATTCCTCAATATTGGTTATGGACGCATCGTAGATGGAAACATAAAAAGCCTCCCCTAACCCCTCCTAAGGAGGGGGATAATTTCCGTAGAGAAAGCCAAGATAAAAAATGAAAGAAATAAAAACTTACATAGCTTTATTAAGAGGGATAAATGTTAGCGGTCATAAATTGATAAAAATGACTAAGTTAAAAGGAATGTTTGAAAAAGCTGGGTTTAACAATGTAACAACCTATATTCAAAGTGGAAATGTAGTGTTTTCAGCTAAAGAAAAAGATACTGTTTCAATTCAAGAAATCATAAAAACTAACATTTTACAAACATTTGGGTTCGATGTTAATGTACAAGTTTTAAATGCTGAAAAGTTAAATCGAATAAAGGAAAAACATAGTTTTTTAGAAGGCAACCAAAATCAGATTAAAGCCATTTATTATACTTTACTAGCAGAAAAACCAGATGAAGAACTGGTAAGAGAGTTGGAAGAATTAGAGCAAACAGAAGAGTTTTTTAAAATTACGGATGGGGTGATTTATTGTTTTTATCCTAATGGGGTAGGAAGAGCAAAATGGCACGGTACTTTTTTTGAAAAGAAATTAAAAGTGAGTAGTACTACCCGAAATTATAATACCATGAAAAAATTGGTTGAATTATCACAAGCAGTTGACTAATCAAAAAACCATATTAGTTTGCCCGTTAGATTGGGGCTTAGG
>CAXBPN010000235.1:0-4033 GCA_963977515.1 uncultured Flavobacteriales bacterium | reverse complement strand
ATCCATAGAATCTAATTTTGGTATTATAACTTGTAATGATTTTTTTACTTCATTATAGTCTTCCTTAAATATCAATTCATAAATATGGTTTGTTGTTACACGATAATAACCATTCAACTCTTTGTCTTCAGCACATATGCTAAATTCATCAAACTTATTTATTGAACTTTTCTTATCTTCAAGCCAACCAAAGCGTAAGGCTTCATAGAATAGTAATTTACAAGAATCAACATCTTCTTTAATTAAGCTATCCAAAGCAAATGGCACTTTTCCATCAAGATTATGGTCTTTGAAAACAGTTTCAACTAATTCAACAGGTTTGCTTTCCTTCTGAGTTTCACCACATCCAGCAGCAGCAATCAAAATGATTAGATATGTTAGGATTTTTTTCATTTTATTATAAAATAGACAAAAATTATAGCAGATATCATAATGCCTGCTAATATAATTATACTGTTTATCATCTCTTTTCTTTTCTTTTGTAGGAGAATTTTTTTAGTTTTTTCACGAAGAACTAATAACTCTTTCTTTTCTAATTCAGAGATGTGTTTTGATTTAAAATTAACCAATTCAACATTATATAATTTTCTAATATGAGTAAATGGTTGATGAGGTGATGGTGATTTAATAAAAATCCATCTGATTGGTCCTATTTGCATATTACACTATTTTATCTTTTATAGTTGAAATCACTTTTCTAAGTTAACGATTATTCTGAATTTCTAAAGTTTGAGCAGCAACCAAAACAATCAATATGAGGAAGAAGTTTTTCATTTTAGTTTTTAACGTACCCATTTCTAATGGCGTTATTAATGCAATCTTGTTTGTTTTTGTATCCTTCGGTAGAGGCTCCAACAATTCTGCCATTTGAAGCTGTTCTTCTCCATCTCCACTCGTCACTTTTGTCTTTATAAAATTCCCATTTGTCTTCCATAATATTTGCTTTTAAGTTCTTTTGTTTAAAACAATCTGTTTTACATCTCTAAGGTAATGAATTATCTTAATGTTTTGGGTATCTTTAAGGTGAAATCACAATAATTTATAAGCATTCAAAATGAAAAAATTACTATCAATAATAGCAATAGGAACACTTTTGGTTGCTTGTCAGCCCGAAGGAAGAATTTACAATGAGCATCAAGAGCTTTCACCAGAAGTGGAGTGGCTAAAAAAAGATGTGAAAACATTTAAAGTGCCTATAGAAGACAATAGTGTGGCATACAAAATGAGTTTATCGTTTAGATTTGCTACTGGGTATCAGTACCAAACAGCTAATGTAAAAGTAACTGAGATAAGCCCTAGCGGAAAAGAAACGATTAAAGAATATGAATTAAAAGTAAGGGAGGCAAATGGCGATTATATTGGTAACCCTGGTTTTGATATTTGGGATAGTGAGCATTTAGTAGAAGCAAATAAAAAGTTTGAAGAAACAGGGACTTATACTTATAAACTTGAGCAAAACACACCTGTTGACCCTTTAAACTTTGCAATGGAAATAGGAATTATTTTGAATAAGTAAAAAACACTCAATAAACATGAAAACAAGTCTCTTAGTAAATAAAAGTTGGGAGGCTTCTTAGCAACTAAATACAGTATAAACAGTGAATTTGTTATTTTGACGTTTAAATGTTGTGTTTTGTAGAAATAGATAATACTTTTGTCGTCTATTTAAAACTAAACTAATGCGTTTATTTATTACAACCATTTTAACCCTTTGCTCTTTAGCTTTTTATGCTCAAGATGTAACCTCTAAAACTGCTGCCGAACATTTTAATGATGGGAACTTTGCTGTTGCTTTAACCGATTATTTAGAATTGTTAAAAGCAGAACCAGAAAACCCAAAGTACCATTATAGAGTTGGCGTTTGCTACCTAAATACAAATATTGATAAAGCGAAAGCTGTACCGTATTTTGAAAAAGCAATAAAAGCAGATGGACCAGATCCAAACACCTATTATTTACTAGGTAGAGCTTATCATTTTGCGTATCGTTTTAAAGATGCAATTAAAATATATGAAGAATTTAAAAGCTTAGGAACAGGAAATGAAGAGAATATTGACGATGTAAACAAGCAAATAGAATATTGTTACAATGCAATTGAGCTAATGAAATTTCCGTTAGACATTTCGTATAAAAATTTAGGAACAAATGTAAACTCATCAACTAAAGATTATTATCCTTTTGTACCTAAAGATGAGTCATTTATTATTTTTAACTCTAAACGTGATGATGGTAGTGAGAAAATGATAAATGGAAATTATTTTTCAGAAATCTATTTTTCAGAAGTAAAGAATGGTAATTTTTCTAAAGCAAGAAAATTAGACCAAAATGTTAATACTTTAAATGGTTCGGAAGAAATTGTAGGGATGTCTGCTGACGGTAAAATTTTGTTGTTTTACTTTGAAAATGACGAACATTATGGTGATTTGTTAATTGCTGACTTTGAGAATAATCAAGTAAAAAACTTAACAAAATTACCTAAGGTTATTAACTCAAAAGACCACGAAATTGCGGCTTCTATAACTAAAAGTGGCGATGCTATTTATTTTGCAAGTGATAGGGATGGTGGTTTTGGAGGTGTAGATTTATATGTTTCTTTAAAATTACCAAATGGAGAATGGGCTCCAGCTCAAAATTTAGGACCAACTGTAAACACACCTTTTGATGAGGATTTTCCAAACATTACTGCCGACCACAAAACACTTTACTTTAGTTCGAAAGGACATACAAGTATGGGGGGGTACGATATTTTTAAAGCCACTTGGGATAATGTAAAAAGAAATTGGTCGGATGTTAAAAATGTAGGTTTTCCTTTAAATACACCAGAAGACAATACTAATTACAGAGAGTCGGAAAGTGGACGTACAGGTTATGTCTCTGCAATTAGAGAGGGTGGTTCTGGTGATTATGATTTGTATAGCGTTACCTTTAATGAGGTTGACCCAGAATATACCGTAATAAAGGGGTATGTTACTCCAGAGGATACGACCAACATTATTAAAGATGTATTTATTTCGGTGTTAGATTTACAAACTGATGAATTGTATGGAAGTTATTTAACTAACCCAATTACAGGAAGATATATTATGATTTTACCTGTAGGTAAGTTTAACATGATGGTTGAAGTTCCTGGTTATAGTATTTATACCGAAGATATTGAGGTGTTAGGTAAAAATGCATTTAGAAGTGTAATCAAAAAAGATATTGTTTTAAAGGAAGAATAGTTAATTTTTCTCTAAAACGATTTGTTGATTTAACCCCAACCCAGCTTTTAAATGTTGGTTAGAAAAATAGTTACTATCCGTACTAATTTCTGCTGAATAGAGATAACCTGAAATAGGTAATGGTTTAACTTTTATCAATTTCTCAGTTGAATTATTAATCACTTTCATTCGCTCATCATAAGCCATAGCATAGTTGTAATGATAATAACTTGTAATACTTGTAAAAACAAGTAAACCGATACAATTAAAAATTAAAATTCCTTTATAATTGAAGAACTTACTTTTATTGTGATAACCCAATAAAAATAGATACCTAATTATAGTAATGGCAATTAAAATAGAGCTAGCTGTTGTAGCTCTATCGGGAGCTAATCCACCTAAAGCATAAATTACAATCAATTGATTGAGAGTTACAATTACACCAATAAATAGGATTGAATAAATAAACTCTTTTTTAGGGTTAAAAACATAGTTTATAGCTAAACATTTATTACCATAAAAATAGAACGGAACAGCTAAAAATAAAGCAGGAATAAATGTTTTGTAAGCTGTAAAGAATAAAAACTTTAGTGTTCCATAACCCGTGTATAGTATTAAATCTATAAAACCTAAACTAGGTGTAATATCATCTCTAAAAGCAGTGCCACTACTAAAGTAATTAACTAAAAATGCAACAAGTATGAAGCAAAAAGCAATAAGTGCGGTTTTCTTTTTTGTTTGATAAAAATGGTAAGTCAAAAAAAGTAGCGAAAAAATAGCTAAAGGCTCGTTAGAACCACCCAAATAAATGCTAGCAACTATTAATATGAAGT
>CAXBPN010000234.1:0-4051 GCA_963977515.1 uncultured Flavobacteriales bacterium | reverse complement strand
GCTTCACAACCAGCATGACCGGCCCCCACAACGATAATATCGTAACTGTTTTTCATATTAAAAAGTTTGGTGTTCCACGTGAAACAATCAAGGATGCAAATTTAAATAAAAATCCTCCTTAGCACGCATTAGTGTAGACTCTTCTTCTGTTTTATCTTTATAGCCCATTAAATGTAAAACGCCATGTATAATTACACGAGATAATTCGTTTTCAAATAGACAATTAAAAGTTGTAGCGTTTTCTTTAACCCGCTCTATACTTATAAAAATATCGCCAGCAATAATGTTTGCCTCGGTATAGTCAAAAGTTATAATGTCTGTAAAAGTATCGTGATTTAAATATTCAAGATTTATTTTGTAAAGATATTCATCATCACAAAAAACAAATGACAGTTCGCCAGCAATTTTACCTTCATTTTTAATGGCATTTTCAAGCCAAGAAATACATGAATTTTCATTGGTAAATTCAAAATCAATGTCTTCAGAAAAAAAAGAAATGGAAGTCATAAGATATACACCTAACTGTTTGCTATACAAAACTTTAGGATAACCATAGTGCCGTTTTCATCAAACACAACCTCATCAGCTAAAGAATTCATCAAAAACACACCTCTACCACTTAGTTTATTAATGTTTTCGGGCAAAGTTGGGTCAGGTACTTGATTTAAATCAAAACCACACCCTTCGTCTTTAACCACAAAATTAACCTCATTATCGGTAACCTCATAAGTTAATGTCACTTTTTTTGATTTATCTTCTTTATTACCATGAACAATTGCATTATTAACAGCTTCTGTTAAGGCAATTAAAATGTTTCCATAATTATCTTCAGAAATGTGGCAATTATCACAAACTGAATCAATCAATTTTTCTATTTGAATTAGATTAGAAACTTCTGATGTTAAAACTAAGTTTTGAGCAAGCAAGGTCATTGTTTAATCTTTTGAAAATATTGCGAAACTTTCTTTTTATAAAATAAATTAAAATTAGGAGGTGTAGTTTTTAACAAATCAACCTCTTGGTCTTTCTTCTTGTTATACTCAAAATAAAGTTCAGGGTTACTAAAATTAGTATTTTTTCCTTCTATTGATTCTCTTTTGTCATCAAACTCCCTTTCTCTGTCTGCTTTTTCAGACTCTAACAAACGAGTCAAAATTTCTTTTTGGCGATTAATTGTTTGTTGGGTTATGCGCTTATTTACCAAATCTGTTTCCGTTTCTTCCATTAATTTGGACATCTGGTCAACTCCACTTTTCCCTTCTTTGTTCATTTCGTTTCGCATTTTTTGTAATTGATCACGAATTTTAGCCTGTTGTGCTGCTGCTTTTGCAAACGACTCACTAGACCCTTGTCCTTTACCTCCGGGCATCCCTTTTCCTTCTTGATCTCCTTTTTTACCTCCCGGTTTTTTTCCTTCCTCTAATGCTTTCTTTAAATCGTCTAATTGTTTGTTTAATTGCTCTTGCATTGATTTAACACTTCCTGCACCAGGCTTAGGTTTACCAGAACCTCCTGGCTTGTCACAGCTTCCTTCTCCAGGCTTTTGTTGTGCTTGTTGTTGCATTTGCTGCAAAGCTTCATCAAACAATAATGCTAAATTATTTATTGATGTCATTATGTATTGCTGACGACTAACCACCATAGGCGTTTGTCGTTCTTGCATAAAATCAATTGCTTTAGCCATATTAGAATTTATAGCTCTAATTTCTTTGTTAATCGTTGACTCTAACTGAACAACTCTTTTGCTCAAAGCAAAAAGTGAATCTTCAATCATTTTTGCATCATCTTTAAGTTTCTTTTGTTGTTGAGATAGTTTTACATATTCAGGACTTTCTCTTTTTACCAATTTAAAACTCTCCATCAATTCTTCTTGATCGAAAGAAAGGTGTAATAAGTTTTCTAACAACTGGCGTAAAGCATCCATGTCTTCCCCTTCGCTTTCAGCACTTTGCATGTCTTTCATTTTTTGAGCCATTTGCTCCATTTTTTCAGCTGCACTTTTTTGAGATTCAGCAGCTTTTTTATTCTTTTTACTTTCTATTTGGTCAGAGCTTTTTTCCATTTCTTCACTTGTTTCTTCTTGCTTTTCTTTCATCTCATCAAAACCTTTTGGTCTTTCCAATTCCTTATCTTTTTCTTTAAGCTCTTTTAAGTCCTTTTTAAGCTCTTCAAATTCTTTATTGAGTTCTTCTTGTTTTTCTTTTAGTTTATCATTGTCTTGCTCTTTATTTTCTGTTTGTTCGGCAAGTTTGTTTTGTTCTTCAGCAAGTTTTTCCATTTTATTTTGAGCTTCTTCTAATTTTTGCTCAAATTCCATTTGTTTAAACAACTCTAATGAACGATCAAGTTCTTTTTCTAAATCTTGATTTGATTCATCCATTTTCTCCAGCTCATTTTCCAATGCGTTTTTATCTAGTTTCTCCATCATGTCTTCGAGTTTTTTCATTAACTCTTTCATTTCATCCGTCATTAACTCATCAAATAATTTTTGAAGTTGTTCTTGTTTCTTTAAAATTTCTTCATTGTATTTTTTATATTCGTTTTGTTGTTGATTGTTGGTTTGGTTCTCTAATTTTAATTCCGCCAACTTCTTTTCCAGTTCTTTTTGTTTGTCGATCAACTCCTTAATTTTTTCTTTTTCTTCCCACCCTAATTCTTTCTTTTCAGCCATTTTCTTTCTTAATTCTTCAACCTCTTTCTTTAGTTCTTTGGCTCCATCTATACTTTCCGAAAGTTGGTTTTTAATACTTTCGTTGGATTTGTCTGTTTTTTCATCTCGTTCTTTCAGTGTTTTTAGTCGATACGTTTTAATGCTTGTTTTTACAGATTTACGACCATTTACACCGTCATTATCCCATAATTCAAAATAATAAGCAACCTCATCTCCTGGTAAAATATTCATGGTTTCCATATTCCAAAAATGGAAAAAATCATCTGCTAATAACGTTTTACTTATTGGCATCTCAATAATGGTTTTGTCATTTCTTTTAGGCAAACTATCAATCTTTGTAAGAATTTGATAATTAAATGTAAGTCGCGAAAAACCATAGTCATCCTCAATCTTTCCTTTAAAATAAACTCTCTTTTCGTTTAATGAATCTTGTTTTTCTTCAGCCTGTATCGTTGGATATTGATCAGGAATTACTTGAACAGCATAATTTACCGTATCGCCAAAGCTTACCTTTTTGTTAGAGGGGATAAAAGAGTAATTAAAGCTTCGTTTAGCCAAAGTTGAAAAAACTACTTGTTTGTTTGTTGAGTTTAGAGCAATGCTACTATCCGACAACAAAAACAACAGCTGATCAGCATCTTCTGTTTCTATTTGCCATTTTATAGCTGTTCCTTCAGGAACGATTAAATCTCCATTGTTTTCAATCGTTTCGGATGGTTTTCCAATATAGTTAGGGTAAGTCAACTCCATATTAAATCGAGTTAAAATTGGGTTAGGTAAAACTTCTAAAACATATTCTTCAGAATCGAAACCAGAAGCATAAATAGAAAAAGACTGAGCTTCTTGAACATTTTTAAAAGAAAAAGAAAAAGAGGTGTTGCTAATTTTACTAAGTGGTATTTTAATATTGTTTTGATTTAAATAAAGCTTATTCGGAATTTGAGTTCCCGAAAGCACAATTTGCAATTCAAAATCTTTGTTTTTTAAAACACTAAGTTTTTCGTTTTCAATATTGATTTGAAAAGGGGCTGTAGGTTTAATTTCAGTATTGTGGTTAATTAATCTATTTGCACTAATTTGGAAAACATTTGGTGAAAAAATAGAAATGATTAAAACCAATAAAATAGGAATTCCTGCATATTTTAAGTGTTTAAGGTTCTCTTTTAAATCCACCGCATCGGTAAAAGGAATTGGTTTTAATTCAACTGATTTTTGGTCAATACCAGCAATTAAAAGAGCATTACTCTTGTCAATTGCCATTTCTTGAAGCTGCAACACATTGGTTAGCTTATCTTTAACATCAATAAAATGACGTCCAATAATTTCTGCTGCTTGTTGGTGGTTAATTACCTTCCCGAACTTATAAAGTTTTGAAATGGG
>CAXBPN010000233.1:0-4054 GCA_963977515.1 uncultured Flavobacteriales bacterium | reverse complement strand
TTCAGTCGCCTTTTAAGAAACCTATGGACTTTCAGTCCATAGTGGTTTAGTTTCATATCTATTTATAGACCATTCGGCATTTTTATTATTGATAAACGAAGTAAAGAATAGAACAATTGTGAGTATAAATATAGTAATAGGAATACGCTGCTTAAATGGAGCTGTATTAGTAAAAGCTGCATTAAATGTTTTTAATTTAGAGGTTATAAAAATGAAGATACCGACAATTAATAAAATACCACTTATTAAAATGGGCATAGGGTATGATTGATTGATGTTTTCAACAACCTCATAAGTGTAAACCAAATAATCTACAGCTATAAAATTAAATCGAGTTTTAAACTCTTCCCAAAAGGTAAACTCTGCTAAAAATGAAAAAGTAAAAATGATAAGACCTAGTGTATAGGCAAAGTAGGTAATGCTTTTGTCAATTACACTACCAATTAGTTTATTAGGTAAAATGAGTAAATATAAGGTGTAAGGAAGTAAAAAGTAGGAGATTGTTCCTAAATCAAAAAACAAACCTGTAAGTAAAATCCTTAAAAAATTTAAAATTGAAAAATCAATAAATTCAAATGACCATACGTAGAAAATACAGCGAATAATCGTAGAAAAAACTAAAAAGAATAACGCATAAAAATAGAGTAAAGAATATCTTTTATTGTTAAAAAGCGTAGTTAGAAATTTCATTATTTTTTGATAAATTTCAAGATTCTTACAAAGCTAACAATAAAAAGAAAGTTGAAGAGATGAACAAATGTGAATCTTTTATTTTAGAAGCTAAAAAAAAGCAATTAATATTGTGTTGCGATTTTTATGAAACTACTATTAGGCTTATATATTTTTTTTACTTGTTTGAGTTCATTTGCTCAAACAGATTCATCTAATTTGCAGTATCATCAAATAAATGATGAATTACAATATGGTTATTCAAAACCTAGATTTTTTGATTTGTTTATCAATATTCCTAAAAACTATGTTGATATGGGGAAAGGAATTGCAACAAAAGATGGGTTGAAATTATTAGGAATAACAGCTATTACTGCTGCTGTTTTAATTCCAAGCGATCAGTTTTTACTTAATAATGTACAAGATGTTTCTTCCAAAATAGGATTGTCTCAAAGCCATCGCTATAAAAAATTAATTGGAGGAATCGATTTCCCAACAAATATTTCGGCAATGTATTACCATTTTGGACATGGAAATACCTCTTTATTATTTGCGACAGGATTCTTAGCGACAGGATTAATTAAAAAAGACTATAGAGCAGTTCATACGTCGATAGAAATAGGCGAAAGCATCTTGACTTTAGGAGTTTTGACTCAAGGCTTGAAAAGAGTTTTTGGACGACAAAGCCCAAATAGAGCCTCTGTTGATGGTGGTAATTGGAATTTTTTTCCAAATTTGAAAGAGTATATGAATAATACATCAAATTATGATGCGATGCCATCTGGGCATATGGCAACATTAACAGCAACTTTTACTGTTATAACTAAAAATTATCCAGAAGTAAAATGGATTAAACCAATTGGATTTACAATGATGGGACTGATGGGCTTTGAAATGATGAATAGTGGAGTGCATTGGGCAGGAGATTACCCTCTAGGAATTTTAATTGGATATGCTGTAGGAACAGTCTCGGCAAATAGAAGAATTACTAAAGTTGAAAATAAAAAGTATTCTTTTTTTAAAGCAAGGTATAAACCAGAATTAACGGTTACTAGTTTTCTTGGGCAACCAATGCTAGGAGCAAGAGTAGTTTTTTAGAAAGGTATATTCCAGTTTCATTTTCATTAAAGTATGGAATAAGCGAAAGATTATCACTCTTTTTAAAAGGATTCCAGTTTTTAAGTGGTTCAATATGATAAACGAGATTAGTCATTAAAATACTAATACCAGCACCTGCCAGTACATCAGAAAACCAATGAGCATTATTTAACATTCTAAACGTTCCAGTTGTAGTTGCAAAAGCAAAACCGCTATAAGCTAAAACCGAGTTCGTTTCTTTAAACTCGTGGTATAAAACAGTAGCACTTGTAAAAGCAGTTGCAGTATGTCCTGATGGAAATGAATATCCAGAACCATTAGGTCGGGTTTTATTCATACCTCGCTTTATGGATTGAATAGCAATGGCAGTAAAAAGATTACTAAAAGCTAAATTTTTTGTTTGGTCGAACCAGTGATTTTTTGCTTTAATACCAACTGCGTCGGCAATGTACATTTCTGCTATAGGAACATATTGAATGTAATCGTCAATTCTAAATTCATAATCATTTCCTACTTTGTTCCTCATGTCTCTGTTTAAGTCTTTTTCAAAAACACTTTTATTTAAAGAAATACCGCCTATTATTAATACAGAAGGAATTGCTACTTTTTTTAGTAATGAACTTTTTGGTGGAGTAGGTTTGAATATGGTTGTGTCTTTTTGAGCAGTTAACGTAAGCGTTACTAGTAAAAAGAAAAAAGAGGTTAATATTGAAATTTTTAAATTCATTTATAGTAGCAATATTAATAAAATGAATTGAAGTAAATTAAAAAAAATCCCGAAAGTTGCGGGATTTGAGTCATTAATTTAAAACCATTTCAATGTGTTTGAGATGTTTAGAATCTCTTATACTTAAAGCTTTTGAGTAGTTTAAGATGTTATTGATGGTTTGCTGTTTTGGCGATTTTTCGTTGTTCAACTTTCCAGATTTTAATTTCTTTTCTTTTGATGTTAATTGTAAAAAATCTAAACGAGTAAAAGTTTGCATAGGCATTAATTTAAGGTTAGTTTAAACAGTTAACGGTTTAATTATCTACTTATTGTATAAAATAAAAAATCCTGAATAAAAAATATCCAGGATTAATTTATTGTAATTAGTATCAGTTTTAATCTAGAGAATACGTAATGTTTTTCTCTACCGCCATTTTTCTAAGATTAATTAAAGCATAACGCATTCTACCCAAGGCGGTATTGATACTTACGTTTGTCATTTCCGAAATTTCTTTAAAACTCATATCAAAATAGATACGCATCATTAAAACTTCTTTTTGGTCGCTAGGTAAATGTTTTACCAATTTTTTTAATTGATTATGTATTTGGTCAGCTTCAATTTGCTCGTGCATGTTTTTATCATTGTTTGGAATAATGTCAAAAATATCAAACTCACTATTACCTTTTACCATTGGCATTCTAGTACTTTTTCTATAATGATCGATAATTAGATTATGTGCAATACGCATTACCCAAGGTAAAAATTTACCTTCATCATTATATTTACCTTTTTTTATCGTATTTATAGCCTTTATAAAGGTGTCTTGAAAAATATCTTCAGCTAAATCTTCATCTTTTATTTTGTAATAGATGTAAGAGAAAACTTTATTTTTATGGGTTAAAATAAGTTGTTCAATAGCCAATTCATTACCTTTAATATAGGCGTTAATAAGCTCTTTTTCGGAAAGATTTGAAAGTATCATAATATCTACTTTATTTAGTTATAAATATGTGAAGCACTAAGGCTTATATTTTAAAAAAAAAAAGTAAATATTATTTTATAGGCGTATAATTTTGTTAATAATCTAGTAACGTAATTTTATTTGCAATATTGTACTCTTACGTTATTTTTTATCTTTTGTTCGGTTCAAATCTACTAAAAAGAAGAGTAACTTCGTATTTTTTTAACACTAATTAACAGCTAAAATAAATTATGACAGCTACCAAAAAATCTGAAGTTAGTACAAAAACTCACATTATAGTAAAGGGAGCTAGAGTTCATAATTTAAAAAATATAGATGTTGCTATACCTCAAAAAAAGCTAACCGTTATTACAGGTTTATCTGGTTCAGGAAAATCTTCTTTAGCATTTGACACTTTATTTGCAGAAGGGCAGCGACGGTATGTTGAAAGTTTATCTTCTTATGCTCGTCAGTTTTTAGGTAAGTTAGAAAAGCCTGATGTTGACCATATTTATGGCATTTCACCAGCCATAGCAATAGAACAAAAAGTAAATACAGTAAATAAACGTTCTACAGTTGGTACATCAACAGAAATTTATGATTATTTAAAGTTATT
>CAXBPN010000232.1:0-4057 GCA_963977515.1 uncultured Flavobacteriales bacterium | reverse complement strand
AATTGTATTGTTTAACTGATTTGTTGCTTTTTGCCCTTGCAACGGTCTTAATATTCTTTTAAATGAGTCAGTAACCCGATGACTGTTTTATTCATCAAAATAGTCATCGGATTACTTAAAGCCTAATTATTAAAACAATAATCAGATTTCGTCAGGAAAGATGTTCTGTTCAGTATCATCATTGCGGAAAAATTGAAGAATGAAATTTTATCCGCAATCTATACAATGTCATTCTGAATAATGTTTTACACCTGCTTTAGTAGATAAGTAAAACGACATGAAGAATCTTTTACATTAAATAGATTCTTCTCTTCATTTTGTTGCACTTCAACTAACTCAGTGTGACAAAATTTTGCTCAGAATGACACTAAAAAATTAAAGCAAACTCTCAATAATCTTCTCAATAGAAAAACCATCCGCTTCAGCCTTGTAGTTTCGTACAATACGGTGGCGTAAAATAGGCTCAGCTACAGCTCTAACATCTTCAATATCTGGAGCATATTTTCCTTTAATTGCAGCATGGCATTTTGCTCCAATAATTAAATATTGAGAGGCTCTTGGTCCTGCTCCCCAACTTAAATAGTTGTTTACATTTTCGGTAGCAAACTCACTTCCTGCACGTGTACTTGTTGCCAACTTAACCGCATACTCTATAACATTATCGGTTACTGGCATTTTACGTATTAAATTCTGAAAAAACACTATTTCTTCTGCACTCATAATGTGGTTTAATTCCACATTATTATCAGTTGTTGTACTTTTTACAATTGCTAATTCCTCAGCGTATTTTGGGTAATCTACCCAAATGTTAAACATAAAACGGTCTAATTGTGCTTCTGGCAAAGGGTAAGTTCCCTCTTGCTCTATTGGATTTTGTGTTGCTAATACAAAAAATGGGTTATCTAATTTATATTGGTGACCAGCAGCTGTAACCGTTTTTTCTTGCATCGCTTCAAGTAAAGCTGCTTGTGTTTTAGGAGGTGTACGGTTAATCTCATCTGCCAAAATCATGTTGGCAAAAATGGGTCCTTTTATAAATTTAAAGTTCTTGTTTTCGTCTAATATTTCTGAACCAATAATGTCTGATGGCATTAAATCTGGTGTAAACTGAATACGATTAAAACTCAATCCTAAAGCATCAGAAATTGTATTAATTAAAAGCGTTTTAGCTAAACCAGGTACACCTACCAACAAACAATGTCCACGGCTAAAAACAGTAATTAATAAGTTTTTAATAACCTCATCTTGCCCAACAATTATTTTACTTATTTCTTTGGTTAATAATTGATATTTAGTTACAAAAGCATCAATTGCTTCTACATCATTTTGGTAAGGAGTTTCTGCCATAGTGTTGTTTGAATTAATCTTTTAAAAATACTAAAAGTTATTAATTAGACCAGTCATTGTCAAATGAGCAGTTTAAATACTCCTCATCAATTTTAATAAATGTTGTTTTTATTTTTTCTTTAATCCATTTCTGGTTCGCTTCATTTTGCTTACTAGCTAAAGCTGCTTCTTGTATTTTTGCATAATCGGTTTCAAATTTAGCTTTGTGTGGTTCCGTTTTACTTATCAATTTAATAATTCTATACCCTTTTTTTCCATCAAAAGATTCTGCTGGAACAGGCTTAGAAATATCACCTGGTTTCATGTTGTCAATAATATAAAATATTTGAGGATCAACCTGTTCTATATCCAAGATTGAGGTTCCTGTTTGGGGGCTTACCATTAATCCATCACTATTCTTTGTTTGTTTATCATCTGAATATTTAAAAGCTAATTCTCCAAAAGTTAATGTATCTGTTCCAATTAAATTATAAATACTATCTGCTTTTTGCTTGGCTAATAATATTTGTTCCTCTTCTACTTTTACTTTAACTAAAATGTGGCGAGTATTAATTTTCTGACCTCTTCTTTCAATTAATTGAATAATGTGGAATCCAAATTGAGATTCTATAATTTCTGAAACAGTACTGTTTTTTAGCTTAAATGCAGTTGTTGAATATTCTGGAACCAAATCAGCTCTTCCTAAAAATCCTAGTTCTCCACCTTTTTTGGCTGAGCCTTCATCTTCTGAATATAAAACTGCAAGCGTAGAAAATTGTTCTCCATTAATAATTCGTTCTCTAATGCCATTTAAACGATCTTTAGCTTCTTTTTTTGCAGCAGCACTCTCTTTTGCGTTAATTAAAATTTGAGCAACCTCAACTTCCGAATTTACCGTTGGAATACTATCCTCAGGTAATCCTTTATAAAAATTCTTTACTTCATCTGGAGTAACCTTAACACTACCTGTTATATTTCCTTGCATCATTTGAGCAATCAACTGTTCTTTTACAATTACTCTAAATTCATCTTTAATTTCTACCATCGATTTTTTGTAGTATTGTTCTAATCGTTTTTCAGAACCTACTTGAGAAATAAAGTAATTTAATCGTCTATTCATTTCCGATTCAACTTGTGCGTCAGTAACTTCTACACTATCAATTTCTGCTTGATTTAATAGTAATTTTTGAAATAAAACTTCCTCAAACAACTGGCATTTAGCAGCATTATCAATAACTACACCTTGTGTCTTTAAAGAGGTAATTTGGTTTTCAATTTCTGATTTTAAAACTATTTTATCTCCAATTGTAGCTACAATTCCATCTATTACTTTTCCATTTTCGTTTTGAGAAAAACAAAGTAACACAGTAAAAAAGCAGGTAATTGTTATAAAAGTTTTAAGGGTTGATTTCTTCATTTGTATAAATTTCAAATTCTTTTTTTTGTAATGCTTCTTGATAAATGTCTTGTTTCATTTTACTTACCAATTCCAATTTTCTTCTATTGATAATGATATTTTTGATATTTCTTTTCTCAAAACTAAGAGGAGCAACATCATTTTCTAGTTTGTAATCTTTAAAATAAATAAAATAGTAAGATAACGAATCTTCTATTTCTGCATATTTGATGTTTTTTAAATAACCGGCTCTATCACTAACACTAATCGGCACTTCTTTTAACACTTCGTTAAAAAGTATCCATTCATTTTCATTTAAATGAAATTTTTCAGCAAACTGATGAGAATACTCTTTTAATTTAGCAATATTTTCTGCTTTAGTCGATTTATAATACTTTCTTATTTTCTTAATACTCGGTGCTTTCTTGGCAACCTTTAAATACCTTACTTTAACAATATCGTCTTTTAAATCAAAGTTATGTTGATTTTGCTCGTAATAACTTTTAATTTCTTGTGCCGATACATTTGTATCTAATCGTTGATTGATTAATTCTTCTTCATAAGTATAAATAATCAATGTATTTCTATAATCTTCAAGTTGTTTTCTAAAATCCTTTTGTTCTGCTTTTAAATTTAACTCTGCTTTCTCAAGAATTAAATTTTCTTTTATCCATTTTTGAATATAGTTATTGGCTATTAATAAACTATCTTCTTTGGAAGCATCAAAGGGTATTACCTCTTTAAGTTCAGAATTAAAAAGAATTTTATTTTTAACCCGAGCAACTGCATTCTCTTCAATTTTCTCTTCAAATAAATTACAAGAAACAAATAAAATTGATATAAAGGATATGAAGATTAAGTTTCTCACATTAGTTAAGTGAAAGTAAAAGAGCTGTAAGTTACAGCTCTTCAACATTTATTTTACAAGCTTTAATACTTCATTATTTACAGTTACCTTATATTTATTTTTAAGTTCCGCTACCCATTCTTTTTCTAAATGATTTTGATAATCAGATGTAACTAAGCCTCTTACTTCATTCAATTGTTTTGGTTCAGGTTTTAAGATTTTATCTACAACAATAACGTTTACACTTTTATCTGTAGTAATTTTACTTGTAGTTCCTGCCACCCAATCTACTTTATCAACTATTTCATTCTGACCTTTTTCAAACTTACCCTCTTCTATTGATAAAGCTAATTGACTTTCTGTGTTAATCATTTTTAAAATATCTTCATTAGAATAGCCCTTTTTTGCTTTCTTTTTTAAGATTTTTTCAAGATTAGCTGCAACAGATGCATCACTACATTTATAAATTGTAACATCAGCTCTTTCTC
>CAXBPN010000231.1:0-4068 GCA_963977515.1 uncultured Flavobacteriales bacterium | reverse complement strand
TGTTCTCAATTGCTATAACATCTAATGCTGTTTCAACAACACATATAATGTTTTCAGAACGGTTTGGATTATTACAAATAGAACAAGTTGTAGTTTCTGAAATATAAAAACAATTGTTACAATAATTAATATTTGAAGCTAAATCAGTAAAAGCAGTTCCAAAATCATGAACCTCTTTTTCGCTTTTGTTGAGTAAATGTAAAACCAATCTAAGAGCAGTTTTTTTACCAATACCAGGCAAAGAAGATAATTGATCTACAGCATTATGAAAAGAAGAAGAGGATATTTGCATCTATTGTCAACAATTTGATGTTATCAAAAATACTATCTTAGAACTCAAAATAAAGAAAAAGAAGGCATTTTTGTTATAAAATGTTTTAAACAAACCATGAATCCTTACTTAATAATTGGAATAATTTTAGCTTATTTTTTGATGTTAATGGTTGTTTCTCATTTTACATCTCAAAAAGCAGACAACTCAGATTTTTTTAGTGGAAAGCATCAATCACCTTGGTATTTAGTTGCTTTTGGTATGATAGGAGCATCATTGTCAGGTGTTACTTTTATCTCTGTTCCAGGTTGGGTTGGAGGAAGCCAATTTTCCTATATGCAAGTAGTAATGGGCTATTTTTTCGGATATATTGTTATTGCTCAAGTTTTAATGCCATTATATTATCGACTTAATTTAGTTTCTATCTATTCTTATTTAGGCACTCGGTTTGGTCAATACTCATATAAGACTGGAGCTTCATACTTTTTATTGTCAAGAATTATAGGTGCTTCTTTTCGTTTATTTTTAGTGGCAAATGTTTTGCAATTATTGGTTTTTAACCAATGGGGAGTGCCTTTTTTTGTAACTGTAGCCATTACCATTTTATTGATTTGGCTTTATACTTTTAAAGGAGGAATAAAGACAATTGTTTGGACAGATACCTTACAAACCTTATTTATGCTAATTGCAGTAGGAGTAACAATTTACATAATAAGTACTAGACTAGGATTAGGTTTTTCAGAATTAATAACTGAAGTTAAAAATAGCGATTATTCTCAAATTTTCTTTTTCGACGATTGGAACGATAAGCGTCATTTCGTTAAACAGTTTTTTAGTGGAATGTTTATCACAATAGTAATGACTGGGCTAGATCAGGATATGATGCAGAAAAATTTAACCTGTAAGAATATTGGTGAGGCAAAAAAGAACATGTACTCTTTTAGTGTTGTGTTAATTATCGTAAACCTTGCTTTTTTGGTGTTGGGAGCTCTATTGTTTATTTATGCAAATAAGCTTGGGATAACAATTCCAGAAAGAACGGATAATTTATTTCCCATAATCGCTTCAGAGCATTTAAATATTGTGGCGAGTGTCTTTTTTATTTTAGGATTAATTGCGGCAGCTTATTCAAGTGCCGATTCTGCTCTAACATCACTAACCACTTCTATTTGCGTTGATTTTCTAGACATAGAAAAAAAAGATGAAAAAATTAAAATAAAAACGAGAAAACAAACACATATTATTATTTCGTTTGTCTTGTTTTTAGTTATTCTATTATTTAATTTAATTAGTAATGAAAGTGTAATTAGTTCATTATTTAAGGCTGCGGGATATACTTATGGTCCTTTACTGGGACTTTATGCTTTTGGCTTATTCACTAAAAAAAATGTTCAAGATAAGTTAGTACCAATTATTTGCATTCTATCTCCAATTATCAGTTATTTAATAAATATTTATAGCGTTGAGTTGTTTAATGGGTATCAATTTAATTTCGAAATTTTAATAGTAAACGGATTAATAACATTTGTTGGTTTATTTTTAATCTCAAAAAAGTAAAGATGAGTAGCGTTATTTTTTAGGAATATAAATACTTTTATTATCTTGCTGAATTAATTGAGAATAACTCAAAATATTTATACTTTTGACTTAAAGAAAATTTTAAATAATGAAGAAACAATCAAAACTAGCTATAGCCTTATTGGTAGCGTTTCCTATTTCACTTCTTACTTCATGTTCTGATGATCCTAAACCAACAGAAGAAGTTGCAGAGGTTGTAGAAGAAGTAGTTGAAGAAGAAAATAAAAGTTATTATCAAATTCCTTCTCCTGATGAGATGTTTGGATTTATTAAAGAAAGTGGATTGAAATACAATTCAGCTTCATTAAATCCAATTCAAAATGCAACAAGTTATAATGATCCAAAAAACCAAGCATTAAATTTTGGGATTTATTCTGCTGATTTAGCTTATACTGCTGCTTTTGAAGAATATCAAGAGTCGATTAAATATTTTGGAAGTATTCAAAAGCTAGGTGATCAAATAGGATTGTCTGCTGCTTTTGACAAATCTTTGATTGAAAGAATTCAAAATAACTTAGACAATGCTGATTCATTAGTCGCAATTACAAATACATCTTATTTTTCTGTAGTTGATTATTTAGAACAAAATGAACAAGGAGATAAGTTAGGTTTAGTTGCTTCTGCAGGATGGTTAGAAACTGTTTATATTGCTGCAAATTCAATTAATTACGATAAAGATAAAGCTGCCGTAGAAAGGTTAGCTGACCAAAAATTAACATTAGATAATTTGATTGCATATTTGGAAAAATACTCAGAAAATGCTGATGTAAAAGAGGTGCTAGAAATGTTTATGGAATTAGAAGAAACTTTTGCTATTTTAGATGAGGTAGATTCTGGTGCAGGAATTTCTTTAAAGAAAAAAGAAGGTGGTAAAATGGTTTTAGGTGGAGGAAGCACTATTAAAATATCTAAAGACCAATTTGAAGCCATTAAAGCTAAGATTAGCGAAATAAGAAATAATATTGTTAAAACAGAAGCTTAAAAAGCAAAAAAAATAAAATTCAAATGAAGCATTTTTATAAAAAAATAATATTAGGCTTAGCAATATTAGCATTGCCATCATTTTCTTTTGCACAATACTGTAATAATTTTCATGATAGTTATTGTGAGTATTCAGAAAATGAAATGTACAAACCAAATGGACAATCTAAAAGTGCATTATTTGGTAAAGGACAAACTTCTGAATTAAGCGTAATTGTATATAAAGGACAAGATTATAGAATATCTTTATGTATGGATGAAAATTTAGGTTCTGGAATGGAATTTAAAATCTATGAAAATAAAAAAGTGAAAGTAGAAAAAGTTACAGAGACTAAGGAAATGGAAGATATTATAGATGAGAACGGAGAGCCTACAGGAGAACAGAAAGAAGTAGTGAGTAAAGAAACCTCTATAGTGTATGAGAAGCAAAAATCTTTATTGTATGATAATACTCAAGATAACTTAGCAACAGAATTAGAATTCTCTGTTGAAACTACTCAACGATTAACCTTTGAAATTTCTATTCCAAACGAAGGTGGTTCTGGAAAATCTAGTGTTTCTAAAGGAAAAGGTAAATTAGTTAAATCAAGCGATATGGGGTGTGTAGGTATTTTAATAGAACACATGACTACACCTAAAACAGGATTCTACGGTACAGGATTTTAATCCAGTAATAAATATTAAATTTAGCCCCGCAAATAGCGGGGCTTTTTGCTTCTAAAAGAACGTGGTTATGAATATTGGAGAAATTAAGAAAGAGATAGATCAAGCAAATTATATTGTAATTACAACACATAAGTCTCCAGATGGAGATGCAATAGGTTCTTCTTTAGGTTTGTATCACTATTTAAAAAATAGAGGTAAAGAAGTTGTTGTTATTGTTCCTGATGCTTTTCCTGATTTTTTAAAATGGATGTCTTTATCAGATGAAATAGTATATTTTGACAAGAATAAAGAAGCAGCAGTTAGGCACATTGAGAAATCTGATTTGATTTTTTCGTTAGATTATAATGCTTTAAGTAGAATAGGAGAGTTAGGTGAAGTAATAGGAGAATCAAAAGCAAATAAGATTGTGATTGATCATCATCAAAATCCACAAGAATTTGCTAATCATTATTATGTTGATACTAATTGTTGTTCAACAGCTCAATTAATATATGAGTTCTTAGATGAATTAGGTTCTATTGATTCATTAACAAAAGAAATAGCTGAATGTCTGTATTGTGGAATTATGACAG
>CAXBPN010000230.1:0-4203 GCA_963977515.1 uncultured Flavobacteriales bacterium | reverse complement strand
GAAACGGAAGAAAACTATGTAATTACAGATATTCAGGATAGAAAAAATTACATCATTAGGAAATCGGTTAACCTATCCAAGCGTTCACATATTATAGCTGCAAATATTGACCAAGCTTTATTGATTGTTACACTTAGCCACCCTACAACTTATACTGGTTTTATCGACCGATTTTTAATTACAGCAGAGGCTTACCACATCCCCACCATTATTGTTTTTAACAAAATAGACATCTATACTGATGAAGAAAAAGAAAAGCTAATTGAACTGATGGCAATCTATACAAAAATTGGCTATCAATGTATTGCTATTTCGGCTTTAAAAGAATCAAACATTGAAGCACTAAAAGCTTTAATGAAAGATAAAATTTCGGTTGTTTCAGGTCATTCTGGTGTTGGCAAATCAACCTTATTGAATTGCATTGAACCTCAACTGAAATTAAAAACTTCAGAAATTTCTGAATCACACTCTCAAGGAAAACATACCACCACTTTTGCTGAAATGTATGAACTCAATTTTGGTGGTTACATTATTGACACGCCTGGAGTTAAAGCCTTTGGATTGATTGATTTTGATAAAAATGAACTTTCTCACTACTTTTTAGAAATGAGAGCACTGTTAAACGAATGCCATTTTAATAATTGCCAACACATTAACGAACCTAAGTGTGCTATTAAAGACGCTGTTGCTACAGGAGAAATTGAAGAATTTCGTTACAACAATTACATCAGTATGTACACCGACGATGAGGAAGAAAATTATCGAGATAAAGGGTATTGATTTTTTACCTGTATAAAGATTTTTTATTCTCAATGAAAAATGTATATTTGACTATTGACTGTAAATAGTAAAATGACTATAAAAGAAAAAATAATTTCTGCCTTTGAAAAAAGCAACGAGCTAACGGCAAAAGAGCTGACCCACAGTCTAGGAGCTTCTAAGCAAATGGTTCATCTCGTTTTAAACGAGTTGGTTGAAAAACAATTTATAGAAAAACTAGGTCGAGCTCCAAAAACAATTTATAGAAAAAGAAAAGTTTTACCTCAAAAAACTACAACCCTTCCTATAGAAATTACAGCAAAAGAAAATGATTTCTTGAATGCTAATTTCTTAATAATTTCTGATATGGGGAATTTATTAGAGGGTATTGAAGGGTTTAAAATTTGGTGTGAAAAGAGGAATGAACCTGTACTTAAAACATTACATGAGTTCATAAAAACAAAACAAAAATATGAATCCTTTTACGATGTAAATGGAATGATAAATGGTAGCCATAAATTAATCTCTACTTACAAAGACAACACTTTTTTAGATGAAATATTTTACCTAGATTTTTATGCTATTGAGCGTTTTGGTAAAACTCGATTAGGAACTCTTCTTCATTATTCAAAACAAGGTCAAAATAAATTTTTGATGAATATTATGATGCAAGAAATAAAAACCAGAATTATTACATTTATAAATAATCACGATATTGATGCTGTTGGATTTGTTCCTCCTACTATTCGGCGAGAAGTGCAGATCATGAAATTCATACAGGAAAGCCTTAACTTAACCCTTCCTGTTGTAGCGATTAAAAAAATTAGCGGAATTATCCCTATTCCTCAAAAATCATTATCTAAACTTGATGAACGTATAAAAAATGCTGAAAACACATTTGCGGTTACCGAGCAACGAAAATTTAAAAAAGTGCTGTTGATAGATGATGCTGTTGGTTCTGGATCGACACTAAATCAAATTGCTGAAAAAATTAAAAATAAAGAAGTTGCAAAAATAGTTATTGGGCTAGCAGTTGTAGGTAGTTTTAAAGGTTTTGATGTTATTACAGATATTTAATGAAAACTATTATTCAAAGAGTTGCTGAAGCATCGGTTACAATTGATAAAATTGTAGCAGGTAAAATAAACACAGGTTTATTGGTGCTGGTTGGGTTTGAAGAAACTGACAACTCAGAAGATATTGAATGGATAAGCGGAAAAATTACTCGACTACGAATTTTTGGAGATGAAAATGGAAATATGAATTTATCGGTTAACGATATTGGTGGTGATATTTTATTAATTAGCCAGTTTACCTTGCATGCTAGCACAAAAAAAGGAAATAGACCTTCTTTTATTAAAGCTGCAAAACCAGAACTAGCAATTCCTTTGTATGAACAATTTATAAAACAATTAGAAACAGATTTAGGTAAACCCATACAAACTGGCGAATTTGGTGCTGATATGAAAGTTGCATTAATTAATGATGGCCCAGTAACCATGACTATAGACAGTAAAAACAAAGAATAAAATGGCTTTAATAAAAACAGTAAACGGAAATACCCCTGAATTTGGTAATGATTGCTTTTTAGCTGAAAACTCAACCATAACCGGCGATGTGAAAATGGGTGATAATTGTAGTATTTGGTTTAATGCCGTAATACGGGGTGATGTTCATTTTATTAAAATGGGCAACAAAGTAAATGTGCAAGATGGAGCAGTAATACACGCTACTTATAAAAAATCGCCAACAACAATTGGCAACAATGTTTCTGTTGGGCACAATGCCTTAGTACATGGTTGTACTATACACGATAATGTTTTAATTGGTATGGGAGCAATTGTGATGGACGATGTTGTAATTGAAAGCAACTCCATAGTTGGGGCAGGAGCAGTTGTAACTAAAGGTACACACATAAAAAGTGGTTGTGTTTATGCTGGCAATCCAGCCAAAAAGATTAAAGAAGTGGGTAAAGAATTATTAGAAGGAGAAATTAACCGAATTGCTGACAGTTATGTGATGTATTCGGGGTGGTACTCCGAATCGGAGAGATAGTTTACTACCTTTATTAAAGAACGGAATAAACTTACGTTACATCCAAATTTCAATAAATAAAAGCAATTAAAATGGATGTTTCATTCACAAGTGTAACTAATTGAACTTGACATCGTCTTACAATAAATAATTAAGTTGAATTTTTGGTAAAAACTGTATAAATGTTAGAAAACTCGAAAATTAATATTAAAATCAAACTTGCAGTATTATGGGCTGCCGCGACATTCTGTTATCTATATGGAGACTATTTCGAATTATATACTCCTGGCAAGATAGAAAGTTTAGTAAGTGGTGAAAATGTATTAGAAAGTCCTATGATATTGTTTATCGCATCTGCAATAATGGCAATTCCACCTTTAATGGTTGCTCTATCCGTACTTTTAAGCCCTAAAATTAATAGATGGCTCAATATTATTTTCGGACTACTATTTACATTAATGATGGTATTGATAGCTATTGGTTCCCTTACCCCTTGGTATACCTTTTATGTGTTTTTAGCAATTGTTGAAGCAATATTGACATTTATGATTGTATGGACTGCTTGGAAATGGCCTAAAAGTGCATCGGAAGAAGAATCAAAGAAAAGCAGATAGCACTGTGTAAAATACATTGAAAAACATACTTTTAAAGATAAAGACTAATTTCCTTTAATTTTCTCCTCAATTTTTGAAGTGGAGTACCCCGGTACAAATTGGATGACCTCAACAGTTCCTCCATTCGATAAAACCATATCGGAACCTACAATATATTTTTTATCGGCTTTGTCTGTACATTTTGGGTTGTAATCACCACCTTTAATTAATACGTTTGGTTGTATTTTGTTTATCAAATTAAAAGGAGTGTTATCATCAAAAACAACAACTGCAGCAACAAAATCTAGTGCAGCAATTAATAAAGTTCTAGAATATTCGTCTTGCAAAGGTCTCGAGTCTCCTTTTCCTTGTCGTTTAACAGAAGCATCAGAATTTATAGCTATGATTAGTTTATTCCCAAAATCAGCCGCTTGAGCCAAATATTCCACATGCCCACGGTGTAAAATATCGAAACAACCATTGGTAAACACAATTTTTTGATTGTTTTGTTTCCAAATCTCAACTTGATTTAACAACTCTTCAAGCGTAAATATTTTGTTGGTGATATTAGTTAAGTGCGACATTGATTATTTTTTTGCTAAGGTATTTATTTTTAAGGAAACGAGTATAGAATGGGATTGCTGATATTTTCAGCTTTTCAAAAAATTAAAGCTAAAAATTCTGCAATGACGCAAACGAGAGTAATTCTAAATTAAATCGATAACCACACATTGTCCATAAGTTTTGTTGTTTTAGCCCAAGTAAATCTTTGTATAGAGAATAATCATATCGATCTTTTCGGTTAAATTTTTTATAC
>CAXBPN010000229.1:0-4230 GCA_963977515.1 uncultured Flavobacteriales bacterium | reverse complement strand
TATCTTTTAGGTTTGTTACTGATTCTTATTTCTTCTTGTAAAAAGGAAGATATAGATGATGCTAAACCTACTATTTCTATCACATCTCCTAACAATGGTCAGTTTTATACTGTTGGAGAAACGATTAATATTAAAGGGAGTGTATCAGATAATAATACCGTGAAAAGTATAAGTATTTCATTAAATGATAATAATAACATAGCTACGGGGAATAGTATCAATTTAAATGTAAACAGTGCAACTTATGTTTTAAATGAAATGTTAGTGTTAGATGATGAACAAATGGTTTCAGGTACTTATTATTTGGCCATACGTGTTAGTGATGGTGTTAATTCAACTTCAAAATTTATTGAAATAAACATTAATCAACTTCCTAAAAAAAGAAATGGTTTTATATTGTTTAGCAATAATGGAAGTTCAACAACTATTTCAAAATTAGATAGTTCTTTAAATGCCACCTCATTATATACGGTAAGTGGAGATTTTTTAGGTGGGGTTGTAAATGCGATTAATCAAGAAGTAATTAGTTGTGGAAATTTGTCGGGTAATTTACAAGCTTACGATTTAGCAACTGGAGTTTCTTCGTGGAGTATAAGTAACAATGCTACAGGTTCAGCTCATTTTACGGGTGTGGAAACTTACCAAAATCAAACTTATGTAGGCTATTACAATCAAAACATACAAAGTTATTTAAAATCAGGATTACCTAGTTATAGTGCTCAGGCGTTAACGGATTTTTATGCAGAGCAGTTATCGGTTCATAATAATGATTTATTGATTACAGAACAAAAGCATAAAACGACTTCAGAAATTAGATTAGTTGCCTATTATTTAACAACAGGGATTGAAAAACAAAATTTAGTTTTAAATGAAGATGTTGTTGATTTCTATTCTGTATCTGCTAATGAAATGGTTGTTTTTTCTAATAATGCTGGAAATGGAAAAATTCAAATATTTGACATTAATCAAAATTCAGTTTGGCAGCCATTTTCATTAAGTGCTGGTTTAATCGAAGATTGTACAGAAATTAGTTTAGGAAAATATTTAATTATCCAGAATGGAGATTTAATATTGGTTGATTACAATAATTTTACAAAAACTACTTATTTAGCAGGAATAAATGCTGAAAAAGTAAAGTATGATTATTTGACGAATCAACTATTAGTAATTAGCGGAACTGAATTTTCGGTTTACGATTATTCTTCTAAAACAAAAATGACCTCTTATATAAATTCAGAGGTCATTTCAGATTTTGATATTTGGTATAATAAGTAAGCTTAGCTTTCTCCAACTGCACCCATTGCACAGAATTTTTTAATTCGAGAGGCTACTAACTTATCTTTATCCGTTTCTTTTAACTTAGTTAAATGCTTTAAGATTTCTTTTTTAACGATTTCAAATGTTTTGTTGGGGTCAGTATGAGCCCCACCTATTGGTTCTTTAATAATGCCATCAATCAATTTATTACTTAACATATCGTTAGCTGTTAGCTTTAAAGCTTCAGCAGCTTGTTCTTTATAGTCCCAACTTCTCCATAAAATAGAAGAACAAGACTCAGGAGAAATAACAGAGTACCATGTATTTTCTAGCATTAATACTTTGTCGCCAATTCCAATTCCTAAAGCGCCTCCAGAAGCACCTTCTCCAATTACAATTACAATAATAGGAACTTCTAATTGCGACATTTCTAGCAAATTTCTAGCAATAGCTTCTCCTTGACCTCTTTCCTCGGCTTCTAAACCAGGAAATGCACCAGGCGTATCAACCAAACAAACCACAGGTTTGTTAAACTTTTCAGCCATTTTCATTAACCTTAACGCTTTTCTGTACCCTTCAGGATTAGGCATTCCAAAATTTCTGTACTGACGCATTTTGGTGTTAATTCCTTTTTGCTGACCAATAAACATTACTGTTTGACCGTCAATACTTCCAAAACCACCAACCATGGCTTTATCGTCTTTTACCGTTCTATCTCCATGGAGTTCAATAAATTCGCCATCTGTAATGGCTCTAATGTAAGCTAATGTATAAGGTCTTTCTGGGTGTCTAGATACTTGAACTTTTTGCCAAGGCGTAAGGTTACTATATATCTTTTTTCTAGTTTCAACTAGTTTTTTTTCAATCTCATTAATAATTTTAGAAGTGTCAACTCCTTTATCTATTTGTAGTTTTATGTTCTCAGCTAACTGATCTTCTAAAACTTTTATTGGTTCTTCAAAATCTAAATATACTGCCATCGTTTCCAATAATAAATTAGTATGCTAAATTACAAAATTAGTTCACTTTCCATTGTTGTTATTTGTATTTTTGGATTAAAACCGAAGAATAATCGACAAAAAAAGAGTTAAATGGTACTTTTTCCGAACGCTAAAATTAATATAGGATTAAATATTACTGAAAAACGTGCTGATGGGTTTCATAATATTGAAAGTATTTTTTACCCAGTTTTTGAATTGTACGATGTACTTGAAATTGTAAAAAATGAGGAGTTAAAATTTACAAGTACTGGCATTGAAATACCTGGAAATGAAAAAGATAATTTGTGCTTAAAAGCATATCATTTATTGAAAGAAGATTTTGACATTTCACCAGTTCATATTTACTTATTAAAAACAATTCCGATTGGAGCTGGTTTAGGTGGTGGATCTGCTGATGCGGCTTTTACTTTAAAAGGGATAAATGATTTGTTTGAATTAAAATTAACTGATGAAGAGTTAATAAATTACGCCCGTAAATTGGGAAGTGATTGTGCATTCTTTATAAAGAACAAACCTGTTTATGCGTTTAATAAAGGTGATGAGTTTGAAGAGTTAGAATTAGATTTATCAGCTTATGAGATAAAAATAGAATATCCAAACATACATATTGGAACAGCTGAAGCATATGCTGGAATTAAGGCTAAAGCACCTATTAAAAATATTAATACATTAATAGCTGAACCTATAGAAAATTGGAAAAACATTGTTAAAAATGATTTTGAGGACTCTATTTTTTCGAATCACCCTGCGATTAAAGACTTGAAAGAAAAGATGTATAACTATGGAGCCGTTTACGCTTCAATGACAGGTAGTGGTTCGGCTGTTTATGGGGTTTTTGAAAAGAAGTGATTAAGTGATGAAGTAAATAGTGATGAAGTAACTAATTTCAATCACTCAAAACTTACTTAGGTGCTTTTTTTAATAAATACAAAGCCAAAATACTGTATAATACATTAGGAATCCATACAGCAATAATAGCTGGCATACCTGCATTTTTAGCAAAGGTGGCGGATACTTGCATAAATAAAATGTAAGAAAAACTAATAAGAAGTCCCAGTCCAATATGTAACCCAATACCACCTCTTACTTTTCTACTCGATAAAGAAACACCAATAATGGTAAGAACAAAGGTTGCAAAAGGGTAAGCCATCCGTTTTTGTTTTTCAATCTCACAATCTACAGCAAAACTAGAGCCTTTAAATTTTTCTTCTTCAATAAGCTTATTGAGTGCAAAAAAGTCTTTAGTTTCAATAAAATTATCCCTTCGTTTAAATTCTTCTGGTTTAAAATTAAGTATGGTATCTTTTTTAAATCCTTTATTAATGGTTTCATTTAATCCTTCTATATGACGTTCTACATAATTTGAAATTTGCCATTGATTAGAAACACTGTCCCATCTTACATTGTCCGAAAGCAATTTATATGATAACTCACCATCGTTAAATGTTTCGATAGAAAAATTGATACCCAAGTTTAAATCTACATTATAACTCGTCATATAAATATAGGTGCTTGAATCAATTTGCAAATGAATGTTGTGGGCATTATTTCTAAATTTATTTCGATAATAAACTTCTTCAAAAGCTAAACGTTCTTTATTCGCATCAGGAATTAAAAAATTATTTAAATAGAAAGAAAGAATTGCCAATACGCCTGCAGATAATAAGAAGGGGCGAAGCAACCTTTTAAAACTAATTCCTCCACTTAAAATAGCAACAATTTCAGAATTACTTGCCATTTTTGAAGTAAAGAAAATTACTGCAATAAAAATAAAAAGTGGGCTAAACTGATTAACTAAATAAGGAACAAAATTGAAATAGTAATCTACTATTATTGCTTTAATAGGAGCTTTACGTTCAATAAAGTCCCTCATTTTTTCTGATAAATCGAAAACAATAATTACAGGAACAATAAGAATAAGGGAAAAGAAAAATGTTCCCAAAAACTTTTTGATAATATAGATGTCTATTTT
>CAXBPN010000228.1:0-4285 GCA_963977515.1 uncultured Flavobacteriales bacterium | reverse complement strand
TTAAACCGGAGTATTTAAAACCAATTGATGCAGCGACTTTAAAAACTACGATTAATTATTTTGAGCAATTATTAAAAGTATTGCATCCTTTTATGCCTTTTGTAACGGAAGAGTTGTGGCAAAACATGGAAGAAAGAAAAGAAAGAGAAACAGTTATGTTATTGGATTATCCAAAAGCAGGAAAAATAAATGAGCAATTGTTAGCTGATTTTGAATATACAACTAGTGTTATTTCTGAGATAAGAACTTTACGTAAATCAAAAAACATAGCGAATAAAGATCAAATTGAATTGTCTGTAAAGAAAAACGAAAATATTAATACTGCTTTAGATACATTAATAAGTAAGCTAACAAACTTATCTAGTTTAACTTATGTTGATGATAAAATTGATGGTGCTTTTTCGTTTGTAGTTAAATCGAACGAATATTTTATTCCTTTGGCAGGAAATGTTGATGTAGAGGCTGAGATTGAAAAGATTAAAGCTGATTTGGAATATGCTAAAGGTTCGTTAAATATTGCGAATAAAAAATTGAGTAATGAAAAGTTTGTAACAGGGGCACCAGAGCAGGTTGTGGCCTCTGAGCAAAAGAAAAAAGCAGATGCTGAGGCTAAGATTAAAGTTTTAGAAGAGCAGTTGGCTAGTTTAGCTTAAAATATAAACTGGTTATTACTAAAAATGAGGACAGTTAAGGCTATGTTTTGTGTTAAAACAATATTTGGACTTGCAACAAGAAGTCGGACAATTTTTCTAAGGACTTTGCTACATTTTTTAAATTCTTGTTTTACTTAGTTTCTCTCAGCTTCCGCTTTTTAGCATTGTTCCAAGCGGACGCTTAAAACAGAAGTTTGGAAAAGAGAGGGTCCGCTTGAAGCAGACATAATTTTAATAAGCTTTGGCTTTGGGGTTTAACTTTTTTCTGATAAAACGTCAAAACTTATCTTATGGATTAAACAAGTGAATTTATATAATTTTTTTCATTTCTGATAACAGTGAATATTCTATGTATTATTTTAGCCTTACAGCGTGTGTAGGTAACATCCAAACAAACAACATCTGTTCTTTATTCGCTTTATGTAATTTAAATTTAATCAATAAAAATGATTAGAATTCTTATTCCAATATTTAATCAAAACAAACCCAAATAACATACCCCCTAAATGGGCAAAATGGGCAACATTGTCGCCGGCATTATTTGCCATTCCAGAATACAATTCAATGGCTCCATACCCAATTACAAACCATTTAGCTTTAATAGGTATAGGAGGGAACAATAACATTAATTCTGTATTTGGAAACAACATGCCAAAAGCCAATAAAATTCCAAAAACAGCACCCGAAGCACCAACTGTTGTAACATTCATTAAGGCATTAAATTTACCAGCAATTGGGTCAGTAAAATTTTGTCCAGATTGGATAATATCGTACCCTTTCTCCATAATAAAACTTAAATCCTCAGGACTTAAAGAATCATATAAAGGCATTAAACGTAGATGAATAACCAATAATTGAATGAGTCCAGCACCAACACCAGTTACCATATAGTAAATTAAAAAACGTTTACTTCCCCATACGCCTTCGAGCACTCGACCAAACATCCAAACGGCAAACATATTAAACAATAAGTGTGTAAATTGGAAACTATGCATAAACATATAAGTAACCAATTGGTGAGGATAAAACCCTTCACTTCCCCAGTAATGTAAACCAAAAAAAGAAGATAAATCAAAGCCTTGAGAATTTAAAGCAATCATGGCTACATATAGCAAACCATTAATAATTAATAGATTTTTTACAACGGGTGGTATGTTTTTAAAATCGAACATTAGTAATTAAATTGTTTATTTAAATCGTCTAAATTCAATGATATAATTGTTGGTTTACCATTTGGTAAACTGTAGGGCATTTCGCAAGCAAATAAATTATCAACCAGATTGTTCATTTCTTCGGCATTTAACGTTTGTCCAGCTTTTATCGAAGCACTTCTGGCTAACGAAGTTGCTAAATTTTCTTTTTTATCGAGTTTTAACTCGCTACTATTTAATTTAAATTGCTCCAGTAGTTTTTCAATAGTTTGTTTAATGTTTTGTTCTTTTATTTCTGATGGCACTCCCGAAATCACAAAACTACTTCTGCCTACTTTATCCAGCACAAAACCTAAGGCAATAATTTCTGGTTTTATTTCATTTAATAATTCGGCATCAGCCGCTATAAAGTCTATTGTTTCAGGAAAAAGTAATTGTTGGCTGCTCGATTTTTTTGATTGTAACTGAGTAGTAAATTTTTCATACAACACTCTTTCGTGAGCTCTTTGTTGGTCAATAATTAAATAACCACTTTTTAGCTGTGTAAATACATACTTTTTATGCAATTGTAACAATGTTCGTCCTCTTTCTGCTTCGTCATCATCCCAATTACTTGAAATTACTTGTTGTTCAGCGTTTGTTTCTTGTGGTGGTTGTTCTATTATTTCAGTAGTATTTTTATCAAAATCATCATACAACGATTCCCAATTTTTTGATTCTTGTTTGGCAGCAGTTCTTATTGCACCATTATTAGTTGGTTTGTTAGCCGAAACAGAAGCACTAAACGGATTGTAATTCGGATTTACTTTAATTGTTGGGGCTTTAACGGTTTCCATTCTTTTAGAAAGAGGAATGTCAAAACTAGTTTCTTGCTCAAAATCTAATGTTGGTGAGATGTTATATTTACCTAAAGCTTGTTTTACTGAGGTTCTTATAATGGCATAAATTGAGCGTTCATCCTCAAACTTAATTTCTGTTTTGGTTGGATGAATATTGATGTCAATTTTAGCAGGGTCAATTTTTAAATTGATAAAATAAGAAGGAAATTGGTCTTTACTCAATAACTGGTCAAAAGCATTTTGAACTGCATGGTTGAGGTAAGCATTTTTAATAAATCTATCATTTACAAAAAAGTATTGTTCGCCTCTGGTTTTTTTTGCAAACTCTGGTTTACTTACAAAGCCTTCTATAGTTACAATGTCAGTAGATTCAGCAACAGGAACCAATTTTTGATTGTACTTTTCGCCAAAAACACCTACAATTCGTTGCCTAAAACTTCCTTTTGTTAAGTTAAAAACCTCATTTTCTGCATTATACATGCTAAAAGCAATATTAGGATGAGCCAAAGCAACTCGTTGAAATTCATCAATAATGTGTTTAATTTCAACGGGGTTCGATTTTAAGAAATTACGACGAGCAGGAACATTAAAAAACAAGTTTTTAATAGAAAATGAAGTCCCTTTTGATGCAGAACAAGGTTCTTGTTCTTTAACACTACTTCCTTCAATAATAATTTTTGTACCTAAATCTAAACCTTCCTTTTTAGTTTTTAATTCAACCTGAGCAATTGCAGCAATAGAAGCTAGAGCTTCACCTCTAAATCCTTTTGTATTTAAATTAAATAAATCATCAGCACAACTAATTTTAGAAGTAGCATGTCGTTCAAAACTTAATCTGGCATCAGTTTCTGACATACCAGAACCATTATCAATCACTTGGATTAATGCTTTTCCAGCATCTTTAATCACTAAAGTAATAGCATCGCCACCAGCATCAATAGCATTTTCTAATAATTCTTTTACCGCCGAAGCAGGTCGTTGAATTACTTCTCCTGCTGCAATTTGGTTGGCAACAGCATCCGGAAGAAGATGTATAATGTCTGACATTAAGGTTTTCTAATTTTAAAAATCAAATTTACTAAGAACTTAAGAGTTACTCGAGTTTCTTTATAAGTATTCTCCTCGATTTGAAAAGACTTTCATGTAAATAGTTAATTTTGTGGATGTAAAAGAAATTTCTTTTCAAGAAATATATCAAATGAAAAAAGTAGCAAAACAACGTTTAAGTACCTTCGATGTTAAAGAGCCTAAAGAGTTAATGACTTTTTTGCTTGAAACAATTAAAGATAAAAATAGAACCAAGATTAAATCAATGCTTACTCATCGTCAATTTAAGGTTGGAAATGATGTGATTACTCAATATAACCATCCATTAAAAGAGGGTGATAAAGTAACTGTAAGTTGGGATAAAGGATTTAAGAAAGTGTCATTTCAAGGACTAAATATTGTTTTTGAAGATGATGATATTATAGTGATTAATAAACGAAGTGGATTACTTTCTATAGGTTCTGCAAAAGAAAAGAAGTTAACTGCATATAGCATATTAAAAAATCATGTTCAATTAGATAACCCTGCAAATAGTGTATTTGTTGTTCATCGTTTAGACAGAGATGCTTCTGGTTTAATGGTTTTTGCAAAAAAC
>CAXBPN010000227.1:0-4309 GCA_963977515.1 uncultured Flavobacteriales bacterium | reverse complement strand
TTTATCAAATTTATTAAATAAAAAAAGCTCCAACAAGGTTGGAGCTTTTAATATCAATTAAAAGGATGTTCTATCCGATAATTTCTTCAGCAGAAAAATGGAAGCTTCCTTCGATTTTAGCATTTTCATCGCTATCAGAACCATGAACTGCATTTGCAGCGATAGATTCAGCATATATTTTTCTGATTGTACCTTCGGCAGCTTCAGCAGGATTTGTAGCACCAATTAAAGTTCTAAAATCTTCAACAGCATTATCTTTTTCTAAAATAGCGGCTACAATAGGTCCTGAAGACATATAGTCAACTAATTCTCTATAAAAAGGTCTTTCTTTATGTACTTCGTAAAAAGCACCAGCTTTTTCTTTAGAAAGTTGAGTGTATTTCATCGCAACGATTTTAAATCCTGCGTCATTAATCATTTTTAAAATTCCACCAATGTAGTTTTTTTCAACTGCATCTGGTTTAATCATTGTAAAAGTTCTGTTCCCAGCCATTTGATATGTGTTTAATAGTTAATTCAAAATTAATTAGGTTACGAAATTATGCAATTTAGCTGGCTTAAAACAAGTATTTTTTGAATTAAAATAATGATTATTATCACTCCAAAACTTGATGTATATCATTATGCTTTATTTTTTTGAGATGTAACTTTAGGGTAAACAAAAAAATAAAAATTATGACTGGTTTAAGACTTCGCCCCAAAGATGATTATTTTAAAGTTGCTACTTGGGAGCAACTCCATATTTTAACAGAAAAATGGAAATCTGATTTTGAATTTTATCGTTTTGAATTTATTTTCTTAAAAAAATTATTGGACAAATATTTTATTTGGATTGATGATGACAACAATGTTTTACAAGTTGAAAAATTGGCAGTAAAAATTAATCAGGCTGAACAGAATAGATTTGTATTAAATGCAAAATCGATAAAGCATTTACGACATATTGAAGAAATAATAGATAATGAGTTTGCTTTTGATGCTCAAGTATTTAGAGATGAACATGAGGAGTTAGAAGATAATGTAGTGGCTTTTAATAAACAGTTTAAAGAACTTAAAAAAGAGGTGTTTTCAATTACCGAGTATATTTTAGAAAGTGAAAATATTGCACATTTGATTTAAGAAATAGCTATCTATAAAACAAAAAAAGAGCTTAAAATAGTCTAAGCTCTTTTGTTATTTATTATTTTGTTTTTTCAGATAGAGACTTTAAATTGTCTTTATATACTCGCTCAATAAGCAATCTTCTTGGGTCAATAGCTGCTTTCACAGGGAAACTATCAAGTGTAAAAGTTAAATTCATTTTATCTTTGTCAAATTTCATTCTTTCTTGATGCATGATAGTTGCATTCTCTTCATCATCATACGAACTATAAAACCCAACATCAACCCATTCATCCAATGGAAGTTCAATTTCGTTCCCTATTGTATCGGCTTTTAATTTTTTAGCCTCAATATCAAGTGTAACTTCATATTTATCATTGTCTAATTTAGTGTAACTTGCTTCTTGAAGTCTAAAATCATACAAAGTAATTTCCTTAAACCAATCGTTTATTAAATAGTTTAGAGAATCTGGAACTTGAGTTTCAAGATGTCTTAAGAAATCTAACGAAGTTGGATAAGGTGGTTTTCTGTAACGATATTCTTCTAAGAAGCTTCTCATAGCATTATTTACCTTTTCTTCTCCAATGTAATCTTGTAGGGCATAAAGTATTACACTACCTTTTCCATAATGAATGTGAGTTTGATTCTCTACTTTATAAAGAGGTAATTCTTTATCAACTTCACTACTTCTTCCTCTTAAATATCTGTTTAAATCATATTTTAAGAAGTTTTTCATTTTAATATCATCATTGGTTGATTTTTTCATCACCATTAAAGAAGAATATTCAGCAAAACTTTCAGAAAACATAGTAGCTCCTTGCATTTTAGCACCAACAACTTGATGTGCCCACCATTGGTGTGCCATTTCATGAGCAATTACTGCATCCACTACATTGTTTTTATCTTCATCTGTTAAGTCAATTATAAAACCAATTGATTCTGAATAAGGCATTGTACCTGGGAATGCTTGGGCAAAGCTTGCATATCTTGGAAACTCAATAATACGAGCTTGTTTATGGTAATAAGGACCAAAGTTTGTAATGTAATAATCTAACGAGTTTTGAACTGCATTTTGCATCATTTCAACATTGTAAGGATGTTTTTTATCATAATAAACTTCAATGTCAATGTCATTCCATTTTTTACGAGCTACTTCAAACCTACCCGACATAAAAGCATAGAAGTTTTGCGATGGATGATCAACTTTATAGTGATAATAATTTCTGTCACCTTCTTTCCATTCTTTTACTAAAGAACCTGGTGCAATTGCAATTTGGTCGTCACTTGTAGAAATAAATGTTTCCACATCAACCCAATCGGCAGAACCATTCGATAAATAGTTTGACATACAATTTGTAGTACAATTAGCTTCTAATTCGGGCATTCTTTCCTTTTCGGGTAGGTCGAATTTTTTTCTATCGTTTTTATCCGAAATCTCATAACTTTCGTTATAACCAAAACTCGGAAGCACATCAAAATTATTAATGAAAGTTCCATTTTCGGCAACACTTAAATTACTAACGTTATTTTCAAATCCATTTGTAATGTATGATGATTCGATAATCATTCGAATACTTTTGCCAGGTTGAAGAGCCTCTTTTAATTGGTAGATTTGATAACCAAATTTAGTATCGTTTAATACTTGCTCAGCATTTCTAATGTGAATTTTAGTATTCCACGATTCATCTATGGTATAATGTAAACTATCAATAGATAAATTCGAGTTGTTTTTAATCGTAACAACGGACTTCACTAAAACATCTCTTTTCTTAGGGAAAATATCAATATGGTATTTTACTTTAGTGATTTGAGGTTGAACAATTCCTTGGTATTTTTTATACGTTTTTTCATACTCAACTTGCAATTCCTCTTGTTCGTCAGAAGTTTTGTACTTGTTTAATATTTGTGTGTTGTAATAAACAAAACCAGCTGTTGAAACCCATAAAATAGCAACAACAGATAAGCTTAAAGCATATTTAGGCGTAATGTGTTTCTTTATCGACTTAATTCTGTTTTTAAAGTTTCCGGCAGTTCCTCTAACCCATAAAAGACCTGCAATTAGAAGGAATAAAATCCCAAACAAAATCCAATACAAATTAAACCAATGAACCGCTTCTAATGCAGTTCCAAACCCGTTGATATCAGAATAAGTTAAAGAAGGTGTAGAACCAATTTTTAGCATGTTAGAATCGACATCTAAAATCAAGAATAAAATATCTAATAAAAACAAGACAATTACAGATACAAAATAACCTATGTACTTGTTGTTAATAGCTACTTGTATAAAAATTAAAATTAGTCCCCATGTAATATAAGTTGGAAGAGATGAGTATAAGAAGTTTTGAAGGTATAAACCTATTTCGATGTTAGTATAGCCATTAACCAATTGATAACATATCGAAATAATAATTAAAAAAACATTTATAGTCGAAGCAACAACAATTAATGAAACTGATTTTGCTAATAATGAAATAAATGAATTATGTGGAGTAGCATCAATCACTTCATTAATATGGCTTGCTCTATCTCTCCATATTAGCTCACCACTAAAGAACACTAAAATTATAATTACAAAAATTGCTGATGTTCCATCAATCAAATCCATCATTTTATAGGTTAACGGATAAGATTGTAAACCAAAATATTCAAATCCATTTAAAAGGTTTGCAACAAGGATTATTGCACTAAATGCAAATAATATTTTAAATGTAGTACTCTTTATTATGCTGGTTAAATTAACCTTGAAAAAACTTATAAATTGCTTTAATCCTGCACCAGAATCATAGTTTAAACTGTATTCAGGTAACGTAAGACTTGCCGTTTCATTGGTTTTTTTGCTAGCCTTTAGCTTTTTAGCTTTTTTATTTTTAGTAGTAAAAGAGAAGGAGAAATAAGATGCTAAAAGAATTAAAGTTCCTAAGCCCAACCATATTATTCTATTGATTAAAAGTAAGCCATAAAAACCAACTGAAACGGTATTTTTTTCTATAGGAGTAAAGTATTTTGAATCAATACTAAAAGCTCTAATTCCAAATGTATCAGCTAATGCTCCAATGGTTTCGTTATCAATGTCAGATAATAAAGTTCCTGAAATAATATACCCTATAATAATGACTAATGCTCCTACAAAAGAAATAACCGTGCTTTTAAATTTATTAGCTAAAGCAAAAATTATAGTTCCCGCAAAAAACATGTTGGGTAAAATGAA
>CAXBPN010000226.1:0-4310 GCA_963977515.1 uncultured Flavobacteriales bacterium | reverse complement strand
CCAAAGGAGAAGAATTATATCAATTGGTATTTAACTTAACTCCTTTTTACCCTGAAGGTGGAGGGCAAGTTGGGGATACAGGATTTATTGAAGCGAATGGAAATAAAACGTTAATTATCGATACTAAAAAAGAGAATAATTTAATTATCCATTTTACAGAAAAGTTACCGTCAGATATAAATGCTCTTTTTAATGCTGTAGTTGAAGGTAGAAAAAGAAACTTAACAGCTTGTAATCACTCGGCAACACACCTAATGCACCAAGCCTTGCGTGAAATTTTAGGGGCTCATGTAGAGCAAAAAGGGTCGTTAGTTAATGCTGATTATTTACGTTTTGATTTTTCTCATTTTGAAAAAGTAAATGAGGAACAATTGCAACAAATTGAAGATTTTGTAAACAAAAAGATACAAGCAAATATTCCGTTAAATGAGCATAGAGCAATTCCTATTACAAAAGCCGAAGAAGCTGGGGCGATGATGCTTTTTGGTGAAAAATATGGAGATGTGGTTCGTATGATAGAGTTTGGAGATTCTAAAGAGTTGTGTGGAGGAATTCATGTAAATAGTACAAAAGAAATAGAATTATTTAAAATAAAATCGGAAGGTTCAGTTGCCGCTGGGATACGAAGAATTGAGGCGATTACATCTAAAGGATTAGGTTTTTGGCTGAGAGATAAAATAGAAACTATTATTGAGCATAAAAATTTACTAGTAGGTAATGTCGACAAAAAATTACTAATTAAAATAGCAAATATAGAAAAGGAGCTAATCGATGATTATAATAAAATTGAACTTACATCTCCAATAGAAATTAAAATGGTTTCAGATAAAAAATGGGATATTTCTATTTTAAATAATGCGATAACGGATTTCACTAAAATCAAACTTCCAAAAGATATTATTGATGCTTTATCAGCTAAAAAGAAAGAACTTTCAAAAGCAGATGAACAAGACAATAAAGAACAAGCTAAAGCCATTAAAGAAGAATTATTAGCGAAAGTAGAGGTGATTAATGGAGTAAATGTTATTGCTCAAAAAATTGACTTAGACGATAGTGCTGCAATTAAAGATTTAGCATTTCAATTAAAAGGAGAAATTGATAATTTATTTATGGTTTTGGGTGCTGAGGTTAATGGTAAACCTAATTTAACAATAGTTGTTTCAGAAGCATTGTCAAAAGAAAAGAACTTACATGCAGGTAATATAATTAGAGAGGCAGCTAAAGAAATGCGAGGTGGTGGTGGTGGACAACCTTTTTATGCAACAGCTGGCGGAAGTAATGTAGAAGGAATCCAAGCAGCAATAACTAAATCGTTGTCTTTTATAGGGTAAAGAAGCTCTTAGTTTAATCATAATTAGTACATTAGCACTTCTAAAGTACTAACTAATGATTCGGAAATTTATTTTTATCGTACTTATAACGATGAGTGTTGCGTTTGCTCCTCATGAGTATTTTGTATCTGTAACAGAAGCGGAGTATAATGAGCAATCTCAAACTTTTCAGATGACGATTAAATTTATTGGACACGATTTAGAGAAAGCATTAAGTGAAGCGGGTGTGCCAGAATTAAATTTAGGAACAGAAAAAGAAGAAAAATCAGCAAACAAGTATATTTTAGATTACATCAATAAAACCTTCCAATTCAATGTGAATGACAAAAAACTGACATTACAAATGGTAGGAAAAGAAGTAGGTAATGATGATTTTATTTATTGCTACATCGAAACAGAAAAGGTTAGAAAACCAAAAAACATTTCGATAGAGAACTCAATGTTAACAGAAGTTTTTCTAGCTCAAGAAAACATTGTTTATTTAACGGTTAACACGAAAAAAAACAGTTTTTCTTTTAATAAAGACAAAAGAAAAACGACACTAAACATAGAATAAAAAGGGAATGAATAAAGGGATAATTACATCAATATTTATATTGATTTTAGGGACTGTTATTGCTCAAAATAACGTTAACACAAGTAAATTTAAACAACTTAAAGAAGAATTGGCAACGCCAAATGTTTACCGAACAGCATCTGGTGCTCCGGGTCATCAATATTATCAGCAAAAAGCAGATTATGTAATTAATGTTGAGTTGGATGATAAAACTCAAGTTATAAAAGGTGATGAATCAATATCGTATAAAAACAATTCTCCTGATAAATTAGATTATTTATGGATTCAGCTTGACCAAAATATGAGAGCTAAAGATTCTGACTCTAAAAAAGTAGAAACTGCAAACATTGATAAAAAAATGAGTTTTGCTGAATTAGCAAGAATGCATAATGATTTTGATGGTGGTTTTAAATTAGAGTATGTAAAAGACGGTAGTGGAAAAGATTTAAAATATATCATCAATAAAACAATGATGCGTATTGATTTGCCAAAGCCATTATTGCCAGGGGCTACTGCTACTCTAAAATTAAAGTGGTGGTACAACATAAATAACAGAGACGAAATTGGAGGAAGATCTGGTTATGAATACTTCGAGAAAGAAGACAATTATTTATATACAATTGCCCAATTCTATCCAAGAATGGCAGTTTATAATGAAGTTGAAGGGTGGCAAAACAAACAATTTCTTGGAAGCGGTGAATTTACTTTAACATTTGGCGATTATAAGGTAAATATTACTGTTCCTTCTGACCATATTGTTGGAGCAACAGGAACACTTACAAATGCATCATCTGTATTAACAAGTGAGCAACGTTCTCGATTTACAAAAGCTCAAAACGAATATGTTACACCTGTAATGATAGTTACCCAAGCAGAAGCTGAAGAAGTAGAGAAAAATAAAGCAGAAGGAACAAAAACGTGGTCGTTTAGTGCAACTAATGTCCGTGACTTTGCTTTTGCTTCTTCGCGTAAATTTATTTGGGATGCAATGGCTGTAAAGTATAATGGTAAAAAGACGTTGGCTATGAGTTATTACCCCAAAGAAGGAAATCCTTTATGGGAACAATACAGTACTAAAGTAGTAGCTCATACAATCGAATCTTATTCAAGACATACATGTGATTATCCTTATCCTGTTGCAATTTCTGTTCACTCTAAAAGTATAGGTATGGAGTACCCTATGATTTGTTTTAATGGAGGAAGACCAAATGAAGATGGCACTTATTCAGAAAGAACAAAATATGCAATGATAGGTGTTATAATTCATGAAGTCGGGCATAATTTCTTTCCAATGATTATCAATTCGGATGAAAGACAATGGACATGGATGGATGAAGGATTAAACACTTTTACACAATACATGTGTGAACAAGAGTGGGAAAGAGGTTATCCATCACGTAGAGGTCCTGCTTATAAAATTGTGGATTATATGAAAGGAGATAAAAAAGGAATAACTCCTATTATGACAAATTCTGAATCGATATTACAATTTGGAAACAATGCTTATGGTAAGCCAGCAACAGCTCTTAATATTTTAAGAGAAACAATTATGGGCAGAGAATTATTTGATTTTGCCTATAAAACTTATGCAGAAAGGTGGAAGTTTAAACACCCAACTCCTGCAGATTTCTTTAGAACTATGGAAGATGCTTCAGGTGTTGATTTAGACTGGTTTTGGAGAGGTTGGTTTTATACAACTGACCATGTTGATATTGCGATTAATAATATAGAGTGGTTTAAAATTGACACAAAAGATCCTAAAATTGAAAAAGCTTTTGAAAAAGAAGTAGAGGCAAGAATTAACTTTAAAGGTGATGAAAACAATAAAGTATTTATAAAAGAAACCTATGATGAAAAGGATGCTTCGATAAATGATTTTTATGATTCATATGATCCTTTTGATGTGCTATTGATTGATGAAGTAGATTACAAAAAATATTTAAAAAAATTAGATGAGAAAGATTTAGAAATATTAAATGGAGATAACAATTACTACAACATTTCTTTTGAGAATAAAGGGGGATTAGTAATGCCCTTAATTTTAAACTTTACGTTTAAAGATGGCTCATCAGAAGAATTAAGAATACCTGCTGAAGTATGGAAACGTAATAATTACAATATAACTAAAGCATTTTTCTTTAAAAAAGAGGTAGTTAGTGTTGAGTTAGATCCATGGTTAGAAACTGCGGATGTTGATATGAATAATAATAATTGGCCTCCAAAAATGCAACCAAGTAAATTTGAACTGTATAAAGCAAAGAAATATGGTTGGGGTGCTGATGGTAAGGAAAATCCAATGCAGCGTTTAAAGAAAAATGAGGAGTTGAAAAACAAACCAGAAGAATAAAAAAATAAAACCCAGCCAATTGGCTGGGTTTTCACTTAAAATAATAAACAAACCCTTATTTATTGTTTAATAAGTT
>CAXBPN010000225.1:0-4312 GCA_963977515.1 uncultured Flavobacteriales bacterium | reverse complement strand
AGCTCCAGGACTATAAACAGAGTTTCTTTTGTCATCTATATCATCACTAATTGTTTTTACTGATTGGTATTCCCCAAAAGGAACTTTTACAAAGTTTAGTTTACCACCGTTTTCGGCAGTTCCATTTATATAGGGTAGGAGCATTCCATTTTCGTATTCGCTTAAGTAATTAATTAAGCTTGAAACTCTACGTAAGGTCAAGTTTACATTGTAATCCGATTTTGATAGCGGACTAGCAAATCCTTTAATGGTTAAAGTAATTTCTTTGCCTTTTTCTAATTCTTTAATTAATAGCGGCGTAAACATTTCCAAATCTTTAGCTCCTTTGTCAATGTAGCTGCTAAATAAATCTTCAATATCTACAAAAGCATCTTCTTTTTCCTCTCCTTTTAGTCCGGCTGCATATTCACGTTTATATTCGTTGTACAAACGAGTATAGCCTTTGTAAGTAGTTAGGTAATTTAAATCAGTTAAGGTGTCTCGTGTTCTTGGGTTAGGGTGGTCGTTATGAAAGTATAAACGAACCGGTAAATATTTATTTAATTCTTCGAGGGTAGTGAAAACGGTTTTGATGGTGTCCGGTATTTCGTAATAATAAATATCGTTACAACAAGTTTCACCTTTTTTTGTGTAAGAGCCTTTTCTGTTAGAAGTAATTAAAGCGGTGTTGTTTTTTATGCTGTAATAAAAGTCGTTGGTACTTGTGTTTATTGGATAACCTAAATTTTCAATTTCTTGCGTTTTTATTAAATCTGTTTTTACTTTAAAAATATCAAAGCCACCCAATCCGTAATGCCAGTTAGAACTGAAATATAAAGATGAATCTTTGTTGTCATAAAAAGGAGTGATTTCCCCCCTCTCTCGCAAGCGTCCGCTTGTGAGCCATAACAAAAAGAGTATATATTTGTAATGAAATGAGCAGGGCATACAAATTTAAAGACCAAACAAAACCATACTTTGTAACATTTACAATCGTAAACTGGGTTGATTTATTTACAAGAAAAGAATATTGTGAAGTATTAATAGATAGTATAAAGTATTGTCAAAAAGAAAAAGGATTAATAATTTATGCTTGGGTTATCATGTCAAGTCATGTTCATATGATTATTGGGACAAAAGATAAGGAGATGCAAAACATTTTAAGAGATTTAAAAAGTTATACATCCCGGAAATTAAGAGAAGAAATCAAAAACCATCCACAAGAAAGTAGAAAAGAGTGGTTGGTTTGGATGTTTGAAAGAGCTGGAAAGAAGAATGGGAACAATACGAATTGGCAATTATGGCAACAAGATAATCAACCAATAGAGTTGTGGGACAATTACATGATAGATAATAAACTAACTTATTTACATCAAAACCCAGTAGTTGCAGGAATAGTTAAAAATGCAGAAGATTATATCTATAGTAGTGCTGCAGATTATGCCGAACAAAAAGGTGAAATAGATGTAGAACTGATACAATAAATATCACAAGCGGACGCTTGCGATAGAGGGGTTCTCACACATCAACCCTGTCATATTAAAAAAATCACGATTTCGTTACAGGGTTTTAAGTGTTTCCTATCGGTCTTTCGGTCTAACACCTTCCTTATTACAATAAGAAATTCGTGTTTAAATGCGGCTAAGTAGTATTTGGACTTCCTACCAAAAACTGGACAAATTTAAACAGCCTACTAAGCCATAGATTTTAGTTGGTTAAAAAACGTAAATTCAAATGAAACCTTTTAATTACCCAACCTATTTTATAGGTACTAAATCGATGTTTATTTCTAAATAAAAAAATATAATATAGAGTGATAAAATGAAATTCCCATTAAATTATTAAGTTTGAATAATTATAATAAAAAAGAGAATTCAATGATTTACAAACAATTATATACTTTTCTCTTTTGTTTATTACTCATTTTTAGCAGCCTAGCTCAATCAAATAAAGATTCTTCTGTTATTATTAAAAATATATCAGGAATACTTCTTGATGAAAATACTCAAGCCCCATTACCTTATGCTAATGTAATTGTATTAGATAAGAACAAGGGTGTAACTACTAATGAGGCAGGTTTTTTTTCAATCAATGAAATAGAGAAAACAGACACTTTAGGTTTTCATTATATCGGTTATGAGTTAAAGAAAATAGCAGTAATCGATTTGAAAAACGGATTACCTATTTATTTAAAAGAAGAAATATTTAGTTTAAACGAATTTTTTGTTTTTGCGAATAATCACAATGCAGAGGATATTGTAAAGAATGTTTTAAAAAATAAAGACAAAAACTATAAAAGTACAGCAACTAAAAAACAATTATTTATTCGTCAACGCTATACCTCAAATATTGATAAGATTGACATCAATTTTAAAAGGAGTTCATTTGCCCATCTGGATGAAAAGATGACAAAATTGGTGGAGAAAAAAATTCCCAAACAATCCATTTCTTACACCGATTTTTTAGGTGATGTTTACACTTCTAGTAACTCAAAAGATAGTTTAAAACTTAGCCCGACTAAAGTTGTAAGCCTTAAAGATAAGGATGTGTCAGATTTAGATCAATTGGAAAAACTATTTACAAAACTATTTTCAAACACCAAAGAAAATGAATATTGGAAGGTTAAAAGTGGAATAATAGGAGGTAAAGTTGATGTTGATGGGGCGAGTTCAACTTCAAATTTAGATTCATTGAGCGAATATTATAAAAATAACTTAAATGTTAAATTTTATGCTAAAAGGTTAGATTCTCGTTTTAAAGGATTGTTAGATGATAAAAAGAAATGGGATTTTTTACATCACACAAATAATTACGAATATACACTGGTTGGAGGAACAAAAGTGAATGGAGAAGATGTTTTTATCATAGATTTTAAACCCAAAAAAGGAGGAGAATTAATAGGTAAAGTTTATATAGCAATAGATACTTACGCTCTAGTAAAAGCAGATTTTAAATACGATATTGGAAAAACAGGAACAAATATTCACATGTTTGGAGTAGGATATACTTTAAATCAGTTGGATATTTCTGTTTATTTTGAAAAAAAAGAGGACAACTATCAATTAAAATATTATGCTCAAAAAACAGGTAATAAAGTTAGTTTTGATAGGAATGTATCATTGCTAAAGAAAAAAAAGAGATTTTTAATTGATAAAGAATTAAACGAAATAAAAGTAAGGCTAAATATGAGTTCTAGAGATGAGAGTTCTATTGAAATTTTAGTTATTGATGATAAAAAAATTAGTAATCAAACTTATGCTAATTTTAAACAAAAGAGTAGTTTTAAAATTATTTATGTAGATCAATTTAATGATAATATATGGAAAGGATATTATTGAGCCAACCAAACAAATGCGTGATTATAAAAAAATAGAATAAATCCTCTCCCGATAGTTATCGGGATGAGAAGGGTTATAAATTCTAGGGGTGTGTAAATAGAAAAACAATGAACAAACAAGAACTGATTAATCAAATCAAACAAAAAAAATCATTTTTATGTGTAGGATTAGATGCTGATCTAAATAAAATTCCCAAGCATTTATTAGCGTTAGAAGATCCAATTTTTGAATTTAATAAACAGATTATTAATGCAACAAAAGATTTGTGTGTGGCATACAAACCTAATATTGCTTTTTATGAAGCATTAGGAGTAAAAGGATGGGAATCTTTACAAAAAACAATTGATTATATACCAAAAAATATTTTTACAATAGCTGATGCTAAACGAGGAGATATTGGTAATACTTCTAAAATGTATGCTCAAGCATTTTTTGAAACGCTAAATTTTGATTCAATTACTGTTGCTCCATATATGGGAGAAGATTCAGTTACTCCTTTTTTAGATTTTAAAAATAAGTGGGTTATTTTATTGGCTTTAACATCAAATAAAGGAGCAGATGATTTTCAGTTTTTTGATAATGGAAATGAAAAACTATATGAAAAAGTAATTCAAAAATCTCAAGAATGGGGAAATGACGAAAATTTAATGTTTGTTGTTGGAGCAACTCGTCCAGAAATGTTTACAGAAATTAGAAAAATAGCTCCAGATAATTTTTTGTTAGTGCCAGGAGTAGGAGCACAAGGGGGTGAATTGAGTGAAGTTTGTAAGTACGGAATGAACAAAAATTGCGGACTTTTGATTAATTCTTCAAGAGGAATTATTTACGCTGGACAGAATGAAAATTTTGCAGAAAAATCTAGAAATGAAGCAATGAAAATTCAAAAAGAAATGGCTATCTTGTTAAAACAATTTAAACTAATATAATATGGAACCAACAACATCATTTTTTATAGGAAGAACAGTATTTATTGTATTTGCAGTACTATTTGTTTT
>CAXBPN010000224.1:0-4328 GCA_963977515.1 uncultured Flavobacteriales bacterium | reverse complement strand
TATTCATAAAACGGGCTCAATTTAAAGTTGGCGTCCTCTGCAATTTGACCTGTAGCATAAGTTTGTCCTGTTGTATCAACTCCTAAATTTTCTAAATAAATTGTTTGGCTTGCATTTAATTCATCTATATAATCAATATAACCAGTTCCTGAATATTTTCTTTTTCCAAAAACATTAATTGTAGAGTTATAAATATTATGATTTTGAGTGATATAACTAGCTACAACTTTAGCATTATTCAACGTTCTCATCTTCGCTTGTTTTTCAACTACTACAACGCCACTATCTGGATAAATCATTGCATCTGCAATGTTCATAAATTTAACCCCTTCAGCATTAATTATTTTCTTTCTTAAATCATAATTTGCCTTACCTGAGAAAAAACTCAATGAATCTTGATCTGGATGTACAGAAATAAATTGAGCTCCATCTAATTTTACACCTGTAGCATCTGTTGATTCTTGTTCACCAGCAGACAACTCGATTTCATCATTGTCCATAAACCATTTAAACTCCTCCATAAAACAGATGTATTGATTTTGAGGAAAATCGATAAATGAACCTCCACCATTTGATTTAAACTGACCAAACCTTTCTTTAAATGTGACATAAGCATTTACATTAACTGTTGAAAATGTTAATTCTCCTGCAAGCTCTATATCTTTTAATCTAAAATCTGCTGTGTCGGCTTGAAAATCATTAAACTTAAAATTAATTTTATTAGATTCTAATTCTGCTTTTTCAAACTCAAAAATACCTTTTCCATACAAGCCATCAGGCTGTATTCTTGTCTGTCCATGCATCATAGATTTCATATCGTACATTCGAATTGGTTCAGATATTTGTTTATGAATCATATAATCTTCTTTTGGATGCCAAACTGTTTTAATATTTTCACCTTCTACTGGAGGAAATTCAACTGCAACAGGATTTTCCTCTACACTAAAACGTTTAGCTATTGCATGCATTGAGTCGGGCAAGAAAATAAATTCATTGGAATAAGTAGTTGACGCAACATACTCTAACTTTCCATCTCCTTTTAATCCTTCATGACTCATTTGAATTTCATTGGTGAATTTTCCTTTATCACCATACATTGGGTAGCCACCAGGAGGTGTTTTTCGAACAAATCCTAATGAATGATCTGGCTGAAGCCTTAACACCTCATTGAAGTCTGGAAAAATACCCGCAGAAATAAATGTTCCTTCAAATTTTAGTGAATTATTATTAAAATTATCTAAACTATCAATCGTAAATGGATTGACATGAAAATAAAAATCGTCTTTATGATACTGACCTCCTTGAACATCTTTTCTGTTGTAAAACACATAAGAATCTTTAAAACTATTTAAAATAGGGTAATTAGGAGAGGGCTTTACCCCCGACTTATTATTTGGTCTATCTATTAATAAATCGCCGTTAATTTTATTAATTACTGTTTTTACTGGTCGAATTACTGGATTACCCAAATCATCAACTTGACCTGTCTCTGCATATATTCTTAGTGAATCTACATTAGGCATTTCAATTTTAAACTCATCGTATTTAAATGAAAAATCACTTCCCATTATATCAAAACGACCTGCTTGAACCACCCCTCCAAAATCAAAATCTCTATTTTTCTTCAATATTAACTCTCTATTTTTGGGGAATATGGTTACTTGTTGAGAATCACTCACATGTACACTATTAACCCCTCTTAATGTTAAGTCATAATTAATTAAGCTTAAAGTACCGTTACTTGCTCCTTTAATTTTTGAATAAAACCCAATCACATCATAATCTAACCTTCCTGCACTATTTTTTACCCAATTAATTAATTTATCTTGAACAATTAATTCTTCATTATCATAATCATATAAAACAAACCCTTTATATGATAAATTTAAAAGCAGCGTAATTGCTTGTTCTTTTGATAATCGCATAAAATTTGCAATCTGCTCAAGTGTTAGATAGTTTGTATCTAATTTTAATGTTATTGATTTTAATTGATAAAGTGGATTTACATCTGACACCCCAGCCATGTTTAAATAAGCATCTTTACTAAAATAGTTGGTTGAAGTAAAAATAGCATCAATTTTAGTACCCCCAATTAAATTTGTAAACTCTATCATTGGGTCATCAATATTCCAATATAATGATTCAAAATCCATGTCAATTTGATGATACGAATTAAAATAAGGAGCGTTCTTAACTCCTTCTCTATCTCTAATTAAGGCAACCTTTCTATCTTTTATAAAAAACTTAAATGATAAACCAGGATGATAAATAGAATCTGATTTTATATAAATTGTTACTGAAGCTATGTCTGAACTAATTTTTTCTGGTCGAATACTAAACCCTTTAGATCCCATTTTAACAAAAGGTATATCATTTTTATAAAAAATTAGCATTGCATCCTGCTCCTCATCTCCCTTACCAATTACTTTTCTTCCATGAAGTGCATATCCACCTATATAATCAACTCCTTTTGCAATATTTTTTATCTGCAATCTTTTATTATAGGAATTAAACCTAGGGTAAGAAGCTTTTTCGTAAGTTACATTAGCCAATACTTTTTCTTCAAAATTTCCTTTTAAGGGCTTTTCAAAATGAAGTAAGTTATAAAAAATTACATTTTCAATTTTATACGTTGGTGATTTAACTGCTATTACATATTCTCCTATTTCTGCATATACAGAATCAGCTGAATAACCAGCACGTTCCCAATCAATTTTACCTCCTTGACCTACCCATTTTTCTTCAGTGGGGTAATAAATACCTTTTGTATTATGAATTACAGAACTATCTCCTTTTGAATAGCAAGTTAATGTAAGTGCATCGAACTCTATAGTTGGTAAACTGTCATAACCAAATTTATAATTATTGTTATTTGCTTTCCATTCATTAGCAGCAGATTTGTAAAGAGCATTATCTTCAAATAAAGTATTACAAGACTCTAAATAATCACTAAAGTTATTTTTACTTGTTCCATTAATTAACCTTATTAATATGGCTTGCCAGCTATTAAAAGTTTGTGGAGTTTGGTATTTACTATTTACAAATTTTGAAACTGATATTAAATAATTTCTAAAATCTGGGAAAGCTCGTTTTCTTTTATCAAGCATTAAGTTGGCAACCTTATATACTCCTTTTTTTTGATCTTCAGTAAATTTACCACCATACCAATCCCACGAAAATTCGTCCATTACCAGTTTACCATCTTCTTTTCTTGATGCAGTTAAAAACTCCTCCATTTCCTGAAAAAATATGGTTGAATCAGAAGTGAAATTCTTGATTTTCACTTGTGAGAATGCTTGCAAAGATAGAATAGATAAAAATATGTATAAAGTTATTTTTTTCATTTATTTCTTTTTTAAATGCAATAGAGTCCAGTCATTTTTACTATTCTCATTAACTAAGTATATATTGTATTTTTCTGCTTCAATTAATAAAATTTCTTTATCAGAACTAAAAAATCCACTTAACAACAAATCTCCACACTCTTCAAGGTTATCAATATAAGTTTTCATATCATTTAATAAGATATTACGATTTATATTCGCAACTATAATGTTAAACATCTTATTCCCAATTAGCTCCGCTCCTCCTTTTAATACCTCTATTTTCTTGCAGTTGTTTCGGCTAACATTTTCTAATGTATTTTCATAAGCCCATTCATCAATATCAATTGCACAAATGGAAGAAGCTTTTTTCATTTCTGTTAAAATTGCTAACACTCCTGTTCCACACCCCATATCTAACACTTTCTTCCCTTCAACTTCCATTTTCAACAATTCTTCTATCATTAAATGAGTTGTTTCATGATGTCCTGTTCCGAACGACATTTTGGGTTCTATTTCAATATTGTATTTAATATCATTTCTCACTTCATGAAACGGTGCTCGAATATAACATTGATTATTTACATTAATTGGTTCAAAGCTCTTTTCCCAAACTTCGTTCCAATTTTTATCTTCAATCAGTTTAATGTTGTAATTAACTTTAAATTCTTCATTTTTAAATATTGAAATTTCACTCAATAAATCTTTATTAAATACTTGCTCCTGAATATAAGCGTTAACTCCTCTATCAAAATCATCAAAACTTTCAAAACCTATTTCAGCTAATTCAGCCACTACTATTTCACGTCCAATTTCTATTGGAGTTATTTCAACGCTTAACTCTATATAATTCATACAATAATTTAATACATATAAAAAAACTAAAAATAATTATGATGTACTAATTTATTACTGTTTGATTTAACATTTTTTAGGTTTTATGAGTTTAAGAATAGTTTAATTTTATAAAAAAATAAAAATTGAAGCCTTTTTTAATAGCTATAC
>CAXBPN010000223.1:0-4343 GCA_963977515.1 uncultured Flavobacteriales bacterium | reverse complement strand
TATTAATTTCTTGTAATGCTGTAGGGTAATCCTCTTTTCTAACAGAGGCTTCTACTTTACACGACTTACAGATTGATGGTATTAAAGGTTGATTTAGTAATAACTTAATACTTTCGAAGTTAGCAAAAAATCTCTTTTTTTGTAAATTCACTAAATTTAAAAGCTTATTTATATTGAATGAATTAGGAGAAATAAGAGAACAGGACTACACTCCAAAAAAAGATAAATCAAGAAGGTTTATTACCCTTGCTATATTTGCTTTTTTTATAGGCACAGGATTAATTATGGGCTTTTTCCCAATTACGTTTATTAGCTTATTTACCGTAACAAAGTTTATCGTTTTATTTGCTGTTATTGGCTTTTTAATTCCTCTAAAATTCTACAGTAAATACTTACATTTCATTAAATACGAAACTATAATATTTAATATTTTAGGAATGGGGCCATTCTTAACTGGCTTATTTTTATGCTTAAACTTTTTATTTAGTTCAAATTCTCAAACAGCTAATTATGAGTTTAATGGGTTTAAAACAAACACGAATACTGTTGAGTTGTTAATACTCGACAACAACCCCAAGTTACCACAAGAAGCTTTTATTTGTCCACCAGAAATTTTATACCAAATGAAAGGGAATGTCTTAAAAATAACTACTGCTGATGGGTTCTTTGGTTTTGGTGTAATTAAAGACCAAGAAATTATTGCGAAAGATTAGTAATTTTTAATTCACTTACTATAATTTCAGATTCATACCCTTTACTTAATAAGTATCGATATAGTTTGTCTCGTAATTCGATATCATCTTTCTGATTTAAAAGTGCTTTCTTCTTCTCAATTAAATAATGAATAGTTTTTTTATATTCATTTTCGTCAATAGCCATTAAATTCTTATCAACTTCCGAACCTCTTATCTTTTTTTGGAGTAAGCCTGCCTTAATCTTATTTTTTCCCCACTTTTTAATTAAAAACTTCCCTCTTACATAATCCTCTATATACCTGTTTTCATTCAAAAAATCTTGCTCAACTAATGTATCAATTAATTTGTCCCATTCTGCTTTAGGTAATCCCCATGCTAACAATCTATTTTCAACATCTAAAATACACCGTTCTTGATAAACACAATATCTCATTGCCTTTTCCAACGCTTTTTGGTAAGCTATTTTTTTAGTGCTAAAATTCATATACAATATGTCATTTCAAGCGAAGTCGAGAAACATAAGTTCAGCAAAGCTAAATCTTTTAAATAAAATTAAAAAAGATTCCTCTATTCCACTTCGTTTCAATCGGAATGACAGTAATAATCCTAATTTTACGACTTCAAAAATAAGCAATTGAAAAACAAGAAAGCACTTACTTTATTATTCACTGCCAACGCAGTTTCAGGGTTTGCTCAAGGAATAAGTATGTTGGCTATTCCTTGGTATTTTGCTGATGTTTTAAAAGATAGTGCTTCTTTTGGAATTATCTATTCCTTTACAACTTTAGCAACCCTTTTTTGGGGGTTATATTCAGGAACACTAATTGATCGTTTTCCACGTAAAAATATTTTTCTAGCACTTTGCACCTCTAGTTTTATCATTTTAAGTTTGGTATCGTTTAGTGGTTTTTATTATGGAGAAATTCCAACCGTTTTAATTGCTTTAGTTTTTTGTGCTACTATATTTAATTACAATATGCACTACCCTAATTTATATGCTTTCGGACAAGAAATTACAGAAAAAGAAAACTATGGAAAAACCAATTCTTTAATTGAAATTATAGGACAATCAACCAGTGTGTTGTCTGGTGCTTTTGCTGCGATATTGCTTACTGGTATTAATCAAGATTTATTAAATTCAATTGGATTAAACAATTTTACCTTAGACATAACTCCATGGAAACTCCATGAAATATTTTTGTTAGACGCCATCACTTATGTAATTGCATTTTCATTAATATGGTTTATTAAATATACTCCTGTAAAACCTAAAATAATTGATACAGGAAGCGTTTTAAATCGATTGAAACAAGGTGTGTCTTTCCTAAAAAAACACCCTTTATTATTCTATTTTGGAACAGCTTCATTCGCCATTTTTGTAGTGCTTTTAATACACGTCCACCAACTAATGCCTATTTATGTAAACAACCATTTAAAAGCAAGTGGAGGTGTGTATGCTATTGCCGAAATGACTTATGCTCTCGGTGCTTTACTCGCAGGAATAGGTATCAGATGGATATTCCAAAAAACCAATTCTGTTAAAGCCATTATTATTTTAATGACTACAAGTATTATTGTTTTTGAATTGTTAGTGGTAACCAGAAGTCCATTTATTTTATCATTCGTTTGTTTTGTTCTAGGTATTTCTAATGCTGGCTCTAGGATATTAAGAATTACCTATTTATTTAATCATATTCCCAACCATATAATTGGTCGTACAGGAAGTGTTTTTCAGGCGTTAAACATATTATCTCGTTTTTTATTAATATCCATTTTCGCCATTCCATTTTTTGGAGAAAGCAACAACATTATTTGGGCTTATGTAATTGGTGGATTATTCATTTTCGCTTCAATTGTGCCGTTAATTATTTTTTATAAAAAGCTAATTTCTTTTAAAATAGATGAAGAATAAAACTTTTCCTTTATGCTTTTAGGAAAACCTTGTTAAATAAAAGTCAAACTTGTAATTTAGATGCCCTAAACAATCGATTAATTTTATGAAATTACAGAACTACGCACAAGGCAAATGGATAACTGGAGAAGGAGACGGAAAGCCTTTATTTAATGCACTTACTGGAGAACAGATTGCAGAAGCATCAAGCAAAGGTTTAGATTTTGCTGAAATGATGAAATATGCTCGTACCGTTGGAGGACCTGCTTTAGCAAAAATGACTTTCCAAGAAAGAGGTTTGATGTTAAAAGCATTAGCACTACATTTAATGAGCGTAAAAAAGAAATTTTATGCTTCAAGCGCTTTAACTGGAGCTACCAAAGTTGATAGTTGGATAGATATTGAAGGTGGAATCGGAAACTTATTTGCAAATGCTAGTTTAAGACGTCAATTTGGCGATCAACCTTTTTACATGGATGGCGAAATGGCTCCCTTATCTAAAGAAGGAACTTTTATCGGACACCATATTATGGTTCCTAAACAAGGTGTTGCTATACATATTAATGCGTTTAACTTCCCAATTTGGGGAATGTTAGAAAAAATTGCTGTAAACTTTATGGCTGGAGTTCCTGCCATTGTTAAACCAGCAACCATTACTTGTTTTTTAACTGAAGTAATGGTTAAAGAAATTGTTGATTCTAAAATATTACCTGAAGGAGCTTTACAGTTAATTTGTGGTTCTGCAAATGGAATTATTGACCATGTTCAAAGTCAAGATGTGGTAACTTTTACAGGTTCGGCTTCTACGGGACAAATGTTAAAATCTCATCCTCGATTAATTGAAGAAGCTGTTCCTTTTAATATGGAAGCCGATTCGTTAAACGCTTCTATTTTAGGAGAGGATGCTGTTCCGGGTACGGAAGAATTTGATTTGTTCATTAAAGAAGTACAGCGAGAAATGACCGTAAAAGCTGGTCAAAAATGTACTGCTGTTCGTAGAATTATTGTGCCAGAAAAATTAGTTGAGGATGTTCAAATTGCTTTAGGCAAAAGATTAGCTTCTACCACTATTGGAGATCCTTCAGTTGAAGGTGTAAGAATGGGGTCTTTAGCTGGGCAAGAACAATTAAAAGAAGTGAGAGAAAAAGTTACTCAACTAGCAAAATCACAAGAAATTGTATTTGGAGATATAGAAAATTTTGAAGTAACTGGAGCTGACAAAAACAAAGGAGCTTTTATCTCTCCTATCCTATTTTTAAACAACGACCCTTTTAATAATACCGATTGTCATAATGTTGAGGCTTTTGGTCCTGTTTCTACAATTATCCCTTATAAAGATTTAAACCAAGCTATTGAGTTAGCCAATATGGGTAAAGGTTCTTTAGTTTGTTCTATTGTTACCAATGACGATAAAATTGCTCAAGAATTTGTTTTAGGAGCTGCACCAATGCACGGTAGAATTTTAATTTTAAATGCTGCTTGTGCCAAAGAAAGTACTGGACATGGTTCTCCTATGCCTTTATTAACACATGGTGGTCCTGGACGTGCTGGTGGTGGTGAAGAAATGGGTGGTAAACGTGGCATTATGCATTATATGCAGCGTACAGCGATTCAAGGTTCACCAACAATGCTTACAAAAGTGACCAAACAATACCAATATGGTGGAGAATATACTGAAGGAGACAAACATGTTTTCCAAAAGTATTTTGAAGAAATAGAAATTGGAGATACCGTAATTACAAGAAAACATACGGTAA
>CAXBPN010000222.1:0-4353 GCA_963977515.1 uncultured Flavobacteriales bacterium | reverse complement strand
TTGAGTATAAAAGTGCCCTTTTTTGAAATGATATTGGGCTAAGTATTCTTGTTCTGTTTGCTCTGGAGTTGGAACCAAAATTGCTTTTTTACCAATCGTTGTTAAATCCATTATCGTTGAATAACCCGAACGCACATTACATATAGTAGCATTGGAAAATATGAAAATTAATCTTATCTGCTTAAGTAATTATTACAACATTAAGTCTTAAATCTCAACAAGATTTAAAATTAACAGGCGACACAGTTAGTTTACCATTACAATTTTAAAACAAGATAAAACTGCTATCTTTGAATATATTGAAATATGGTATAATAGAAAACGTTTACACTCTTCTTTAGGTTATAAAACTCCAGTAGAAGTGGAACAGGAATTTAATAAATTAAAAAATGTAGCATAGGGCTTAACTTTTTTGTCCCACTTTTTGTAGGAATTCCAAAAAGCAATCAAACACAATATTATACAGTAAACTAATTGAATCTTGACCTACTTTTTACTCCACCAAACGGACTAGGGTAAACATATTGTATTGATAACTCAAAAGCTCCATTACCACCAGTAGCATTATTATAAGAAGAAGTGTTAATATCATAACTAAATTCAAACATATAGTTTGAGTATTGAGCGAGTACGGTTAAGATGATGGCATCATTCCACCTATAAAATGCACCACCACCTATTGCCATTCCTTTTACATTGTTGGTATAGGTTGAAGAGTTTTTAAGTGCATATAAAACATTAGAACCAAACATAGCTTCGTCTATTGCTCCTTGGTAAGAATAGAAAACATAAGGGAGTATCGACACTTTGGTATTTAAACCAATAGTAGCACCAGAATGTGCTATCCATCTGTTATAAAGATTGTCAGCAACCAAGCCTTGATTTTCATAGCTTGGTTTATTTATATGATGAAAAGATATTCCTGAAGTGATGATAATTTTTTTACCCGAAAAATATTTTTCATCATTTCGATAGGTCCAAACTAACCCCGTATTATAATCGGTTGAACCCACAGTAAATTTATCTCCAGCAGCTTCTCCCGAAGAGTAGTCAGCATTATAAGAATACCCATCAAATTGGCTTCCCCATTTTAAATCAGAAGTGCTTGTAGAACGCTGAAAATAACCACCTTGTACACCAAGACCAAGAGTGTTTTTTGCATTTAGATTTAAATGGTAAGCTACACTTAAATTTGCTTGGTTAGTTGTAATATTTGCTGTTCCAGCCTTATCGTTAAATAAATAAATACCTCCTGCAAAGTATCCAGTTTTACTTTTCTTCCCTTTTTTAAAATTCATGTCATAAGATGCCATCATGGTTTTAAAAGGAGCATCTGAACTTGTCCATTGCGATCGGTAATTTAATATTCCTCTAATTTCATATTCTGCACCAGCATTAGCCGGATTAACCAATAATGGAGTCATATTAGTTTGCGTTAAATGAATATCTTGTGCATTTAAGCTAATTACAGCAAAAACAAAGATAGCAAGGGTGATGTAGAAGTGTTTGACTTTCATTAATGTTCTAAGATTTTAAATTCGGTTCGTCGGTTTTGTTGATGAGCTTTTTCTTTTTCCTCATCGGTTTTAAGGTTGTTAATGTCTGTTTCTGAAATTATTGGTCTAGACTCTCCATAACCTTTTGCGTTAAGTCTTACTTTGTCTATTCCTTTAGAGGTTAAATAATCTACACAAGATTGAGCTCTATCTTGTGATAGTTTTAAATTGTAAGCATCACTCCCTCTTGAATCGGAATGTGCACCTAACTCCACTTTCATTTTAGGATTTTTGTTTAATAACTCCACAACTTTATCTAACTCATTAAAAGAAGATGCTCTTAAAGAAGATTTGTTGTAGTCATAAAAAATATTCATCAGCACCACTTTTTTACCCGCTTCAATTTTATCTAAACCGATGTCTTTTTTAATTTCTTGAAATGCTGCTGTGTCAGGAATGTTAATGTTTTGTGAGTAAAACAAATAACCTTCTTTTCGTACACTAATTCCATAATCATGTCCTGCAGGTAATGAAACGATGTATTTTCCTGTTGCACTGTTTGAATGATAGGTAGAAACTAATTTATTTTCAGTATTGTCAAAAATCTCTATTTGTGCACTCAACAATTCTTTTGTTTTACTATCAAATACAATTCCTTTTAAAAGGGTAAGCCTTGGTCTTTCTTCCTTAATTTCAAACGTTACTTTGTAAATGTCTTTTTTCCCATAACCTTCTGCCTTTTCTGAAGTATAATAACCATACTTTCCATTCGCAGCCAAAACAAAGCAAACATCATCATCAGCAGAATTAATAGGATAACCTAAATTAACCGGTGTTGACCATTTATTTTTTTCAAAAACACTTTTAAAAATATCATAACCACCCATAGTTTGATGACCTTTTGAACTGAAATAAAGCGTTTTACCATCGGCATGTAAAAAAATAGCATCTTCATCAGAATCAGTATTTATTGTTGCACCAAGATTTTGTGCGTTACCCCATTTTCCTTTCTCATCAATATCTGATTTGTAGATATCCTTTCCTCCAAAACCTCCTGGTCTATCACTTACAAAATAGATTGTTTTACCCGTATAAGAGAAACAAGCTGATGTTTCTTGATGTTTTGAATTTATTGGGCTTGGCAATTCTTCAGGTTCACTCCAATTATTTCCTGTTCGTTCAGTCACTAAAATATTTCCATCGCCCTTGGCATTATCTCTATAAATAAATAGTTTCTGCCCGTCAATTGATAATCCTACTGTTGCATCGTGATATTCACTATTAATAGGAGAACCTATATTTACAGCTTCACTCCAAGTATCATTTTCTTTTTTTGAGTAATAAATATCTTCATAATAGTCGTCAATTAGGTAATCTCGTTTGCCTCCAGTAGTATTGTTCCTTCTGGATGTAAAAAACATTTCCGACTCATCAGCAGTAATTACAGGAACATATTCATGGTCAGCACTATTAATAAGATTACCAACATTTGTAATTACAACCTTTACAGGAGCTGTAATTAAAGTTTTACCATATTCGCATTCTTTTGTTTTTTTTGAAATATCATCTAGTGCATTAGGATTAAGTTTTGAAGCTTTAGTCTGGGCTGTTTTATAGAACTTCATTGCTGTATCGAACTTATTATTAAGCTGATAAGTTTGACCTAATTTGTAAATGAAATAGCTGTCAATTTCTTTATCTAATTCAATTGACTTTTCTAAATGTTTTTGTGCTTTTTTATATTTCCCAGTATTTAAATAGCAATCTCCAATTTTTGCATTTAGCTCGGCATTGTTTGGGTTAAACTTATTAGCATCTAAATATTTATCAAGTGCTTTGGAGTAGATGTATGAAAAATAAAAAGCATCTCCTTCATGGATATTTTTAAGAGCAGCCTTTAGTCCTTCTTTGTCAGAGAAATTAGCTTTATCAAACGGTTTATTTTGCCCAACTAAAAGTTGAGAAAAAAGGGTTAATATGAAAATAAGTAATAACCTTCTCATTTTATTTAAATAATGTTGTGTTTCCTTTGATGTCTATCTCCACACCATTAGTTAATGTTGCTTTTACGGTATAGGCAAAAGCTCCAGAGTTGAGATCTTTTCCATGGTAAGTTCCATCCCAACACCCGTCAATATCAGTTGATTCATAAAGTAGTTCTCCCCATCGAGAATAAACTCTAAATAATAGTTCTGACAAACAATTACTAAATACTTTTAAGCAATCATTGTTCCCATCATTATTAGGAGAGAAAGCATCAGGGACAAACAAGTCTCCACAAATATTATCAACTTCAATTGTTATACAATCTGAACTTGCACAATTATTTTGGGTTACTTCAACACAGTATGTTGTTGTTTCTGTTGGTGAGGCTGTTGGATCTGGGCATATTATACAAGTCAAATCATTAGTAGGAATCCACGTAAATGGAGCATCGCCTTGTGCTAAAAGTTGAACAGATTGTCCTAAATTTATTAATGTATCTGTAAATGCTGTTACAGATGGGTTTGCTATTACATTAACTGTAATTGTTTCGGAATCACTAACACATGAATTAATAATGCTTACTACAGAATATGTTGTAGTATCTGTAGGAGAAATAGTTATTGATGATGTAGTTTCAGTGTTACTCCATAAATAAGTTAAACCTCCACTCGCAGTTAATGTTGTTTCACCGTTTTCACAAATTTCTGCGATTCCAGTTATTGAAGCAGTAGGTTGTGGAGCTACGTTTAATGTAAAACTAGCTGTGTTTTTACATCCATTGATGTTTGTACCTTCAACATTATAAGTAGTATTAACTAGAGGGTTTACATCTATTGAAGGAGTTGTTTCGGTTGTATTCCATAAATAGCTA